>CANQCD010000001.1 GCA_947589455.1 uncultured Lachnospiraceae bacterium
CAGCCATGGCAGAAAAAACAGGATGGAAAAGAACAGACAGAATTTGACCAGTCCTATTTTAAAGACTAGCAGGATTTTTTGCAGAAATATCCAAAGTCCGGGATTTGCCATGTCAATATAGCGGATGCGATCAGATACATGACAGGAAAAAAGAACCAGTGGATGCCACTGGTTCTTTTTATGGGACAGGAAATTGCAAGCCCTTCTAAAGAAGGGATTTGAAACAAAGCAGTGCACAAGGACAAAACGCGGGTTTTGCCCTTTTTCCTTCCGGGGATTTGACGCGGGGCGCCGCAAGGCGATCTCCTTTGCATTTTTCATGACAGATAGCGTCAGTCTACATATTTTTGACTGCGGTAGACAGCATCAGCTTGATGCGGTTGAGCTGGTTGACTTCGCTGGCTCCCGGGTCATAGTCGACTGCTACGATGTTTGTATTTTCATACTGCCGGCGGAGTTCTTTGATCACTCCCTTGCCGACAACGTGGTTTGGCAGACAGCCAAATGGCTGTGCACAGACGATATTTGGCACGCCGGAGTGGATCAATTCGATCATTTCACCGGTTAAGAACCATCCCTCGCCTGTCTGGTTTCCACACGAGACAATAGGAGAGGCATACTCCGCGAGTGTCTGGATTGGAACTGGCGGTTCAAATCGTTTACTTTCGGCAAGCGCTTCCTTTGCTACTTTCCGGTAATTTTCCAGATAGCGGATCGCCAGATTATTGATCGCGGCGCTGCGTTTCTTTTTTCCAAGGTACTCCGCCTTAAAATTAGCATTGTACAGGGAATACATAAAAAAGTCCAGCAGGTCGGGGCAGACGGCTTCTGCGCCTTCGCTCTCCAGCAGATCGACAAGGAAATTATTGGCAAGCGGAAGAAATTTTACAAGGATTTCTCCAACAATGCCAACTTTTGGTTTTTTGATCTCCTTTAATGGCAGGTTGTCAAAGTCGCGTACAATTCCCCGGATATTTTTCTTAAAATCTTTTTTATTATTTTTCTTTATCGAGCGGATTACGGCTGCTTTCCATTTTTCGTGCAGGGCGTTTGCTGAGCCGGGCGTGGCTTCATAAGGGCGTGTCTTGTATAATACGCGCATAAAGACGTCGCCGTAGATCAGAGCCTGCAGCGCCTTGCCAAGAAGCGCGGGCGTGATATGGAATCCCGGATTTTTCTCAATCCCGGCGCTCATGGAGATAACTGGTATCTGCGACATACCTGCTTTTTCCAGTGCGCGGCGGATAAATCCGATATAGTTTGTCGCACGGCATCCGCCTCCCGTCTGTGTGATAATGAGCGCGACCCGGTCTAAGTCGTATTTGCCGGAGAGAAGCGCCTGCATAAACTGGCCGACAACCAGAAGAGACGGATAACATGCGTCGTTATTTACGTATTTTAAGCCGTAGTCAATACATTCTGCCGTGCTTGGCAGGATTTCCAGGCGATAGCCGCAGGAGGCCATGGCCGGTCCCAAAATATCAAAGTGGATCGGCGCCATCTGCGGAACGAGGATGGTATAGTCTTTGCGCATCGGTTCTGTAAAGACAGCACGGTGATGCGCCGTGTCTGCTCTTTGCGGAAGGATGTTTTTGCGCTCCCGTTCCCTGACGGCCGCCAGCAGGGAGCGTATGCGGATACGCGCTGCTCCCAGATTATTTACCTCATCAATTTTGAGTACCGTGTAAATTTTATTCTGCTTTGTCAGGATATCGCTTACCTGATCTGTCGTAACTGCGTCAAGACCGCAGCCGAAAGAGTTTAGCTGCACCAGGTCGAGATCCTTTCTGGAGCTGACGAAGGATGCGGCCTGATACAGGCGGGAATGGTACATCCACTGATCCATTACGATCGTCGGGCGATCCACTTTCCCCAGTGCGGAAATACTGTCCTCTGTAAGTACGGCAACGCCAAAGGAATTGATCATTTCCGGAATGCCATGGTTGATTTCCGGATCGACATGGTATGGTCTGCCGGATAAAACAATGCCATGACAGTTATGTTCTTCCATATAGCGCAGCACTTCCCTGCCTTTTTCAAGGATATCTTCCCGGACAGCCGCCGCTTCTTTCCATGCCGCCGCCGCCGCTTCCCTGATCTCTTTTTCCGGAATGCCGTTTTCTTTGGAGAAAAACTGGCATAGCCGTTTTGTCAGAATATGCTCGCTTTCAAAGGAAAGGAATGGATTCTGATAAACGATCGAACCATTGCGCAGTTCCTCTACGTTATTTTTGATATTTTCCCCGTAGGAGGTCACGATCGGGCAGTTGTAATGGTTGCCGCTTCCCTGCACCTCCTTTTTTTCATAAGGGACACAGGGGTAAAAGATGTACGGAAGTCCCTGCCTGATCAGCCAGCCGATATGTCCATGGGCAAGTTTTGCCGGATAGCATTCTGATTCGCTGGGGATTGTCTCTATGCCCAGTTCATAAATCTTCCGGCTTGACTCTGGAGACAGGACAACCCGGTAGCCCAGTTTCGTAAAAAAGGTAAACCAGAACGGGTAATTTTCATACATATTTAGCACTCGCGGGATGCCTACGCACCCGCGGGGGGCGTTTTTCTCCTCCAGCGGGACATAATGTGAAAACAGCCGTTTGTTCTTATATTCGAATAAATTTGGCACTTTTCTGGCGTTTTTTTCTTTGCCGATCCCACGCTCACAGCGGTTGCCTGAGATAAACTGCCTGCCTCCGGTAAAGCGGTTTACTGTCAGAAGACAATGGTTGGTGCAGCCTTTGCAGCGCGTCATGGAGGTATCAAAACGCAGGTCGTTTATCTGGTCGATTGTGAGCATAGTGCTTTTCTGGCCGGTATAGTGATCCCTGGCAATCAGCGCCGCGCCGAATGCCCCCATGATACCGGCGATATCCGGGCGCACGGCGGTACATCCGGATATCCTCTCAAAGCTTCTCAAAACCGCATCATTATAGAAGGTGCCGCCCTGTACAACGATCTTTTTGCCCAAATCTTTTGGGTCAGTCAGTTTGATCACCTTTAACAGCGCATTTTTTATGACAGAATAGGCCAGGCCGGCAGAAATGTCAGCGACGCTGGCTCCCTCTTTTTGCGCCTGTTTTACTTTTGAGTTCATAAATACGGTACAGCGGGAGCCTAAGTCAATCGGGTTTTCGGCATACAGCGCAACCTTTGCAAAGTCGGCGACGTCGTAGTTCAGGGATTTTGCAAAGGTTTCAATGAAAGAGCCGCAGCCGGAGGAACACGCCTCGTTGAGCTGCACCTTGTCAACTGACTGGTTCTTGATCTTGATGCATTTCATGTCCTGCCCGCCGATATCGAGGATGCAGTCAACCTCCGGTTCAAAGAAAGCGGCGGCATTGTAATGGGCGACAGTTTCTACTTCGCCCTCGTCTAACATCAGAGCCGCTTTGATCAGGGCTTCCCCATAGCCGGTAGAGCAGGAACGCACGATCTTTGCCCCTTCCGGCATTTTAGAATAGATTTCCTTGATCGCCTTTAGGGCTGTTTTTAGCGGGCTTGCGTTGTTGCTGTTATAAAAGGAATATAAAAGCGAACCGTCCTCGCCGATCAGTGCAACTTTTGTCGTCGTGGAACCCGCGTCGATCCCCAGGAATAAATTCCCCTGATATGTCGCAAAATCCCCCTTTTTCACATCCTTTTTGGAGTGCTCTTCCAGAAAATCCTGATATTCTTTTTCGCTGGTAAACAGAGGCTCCATCCGGTTTACTTCAAACTCCATATGGATCTGTTCTGACAGCAGCTCTGTCAGATTTCCCAGGGAAGTCTGACAGTCCTCTCTGGCATTCATTGCTGCGCCGGACGCTGCGAACAGGTGTGAGTGTTCCGGAGCGATGATCTGGCTGTCGGACAGATTTAAGGTTCGAATAAACGCCTGGCGAAGCTCTGTCAGGAAGTGGAGCGGGCCGCCCAGGAACGCTACATTGCCGCGGATTGGCTTGCCACAGGCAAGACCGCTGATCGTCTGGTTTACAACTGCCTGAAAGATAGAGGCAGATAAATCCTCTTTGGTAGCCCCCTCGTTGATCAGGGGCTGGATATCGGATTTTGCAAACACGCCGCACCTTGCAGCGATTGGATAGATCGCCTCATAATTTTTGGCATATTCATTTAATCCAGCGGCGTCAGTTTTTAACAGAGACGCCATCTGGTCAATAAAGGAACCTGTACCGCCTGCACAGATCCCGTTCATTCTCTGATCGATTCCGTCTGCAAAATAAATGATCTTGGCGTCTTCGCCGCCCAGCTCGATGGCAACGTCAGTCTGCGGCGCAAAGTCTTTTAAAGAAGTTGCGACGGCGACAACCTCCTGGACAAAAGGAATCTTTAAGTGTTTTGACAGGGTAAGGCCGCCGGAACCGGTAATGACCGGCGATACGGGCAGATCCCCTGATTTCTCATAGGCGTCTTTTAACATAGACGCCAGCGTCTCCTGGATATTTGCGTAATGCCTCTGGTAGTCCGAAAAAATGATGTCTCCCTTTGTATTTAAAATTGCTATCTTCACCGTAGTGGAACCGATGTCGATTCCCAGCGTATTGTAATTTGATTTCATAATAATCTCCATTTCTGAGCGGATCATATTCACTTTTGCAATTTGTGACGCTCCGGCACAAATAAACGGTTGAAAAAACGGCGCATCCGTGCGTTTTTTCAACCTGGAAACTCTAATCCTGTGTATTCGTTTTGTATGGCAAAACACTTTTTGCAGATATTATAAAATAACTTTTTAGGGAATGCAAGGGAGGAAGGCTATTTTGGCATGGGTAATTTCTGTCAAGGCGGCGGATGATAGCAAACGGCAGGCAGGAACGGCGTTCGGCGTCCATGGAGCCGCCGTCCTGGCGCCGGCAACTCCTGGTAGCACTTCTTCGTTCCGTGAATATATTATAAGGAAAAGACCAGGGCGGAAGCTAAGCCCTTTAAGGGGTTTGGGGAAGCCCGAACCGAAGGTAGAAAGGAAACTTGGGAAACAATGAATTATGAATATTGTGACGGGATGACGTATACGATAAAAAAGGGTGATTCTTTATACGAAATCAGCCGCAGACATAATGTTGCACTTGGGCTTTTGCTCCGTGCGAATCCTTTTGTGGATGTGTTTAACCTGCAAGTGGGCGATACAATTTGCATTCCTGGGAAACAGGCGCAGACGGCGACGCTGTTTCAGCCAGATCATATAAATGCAGAGACAGGTGATATGGGAGACCAGACGGGAATTGCAGAGAGTCTGAACAGCCAGACCGGAACGGCGCAGATGTATAGCAGGGCAGACAGCAGAACCGGAAGCGGCATAATGCCGGGAGGAAGCGGAAGCCAGACGGCGACCGGAGGGATGCCAGCGGGAAGCGGAAACCAGATGGCTGGAGAAATGCCGGGAGCGGACAGCAGCCGGATGGCAGCCGGAGGGATGCCAGCGGGAAACGGAAGCCAGATAGCTGGAGAAATGCCGGGAGCGGACAGCAGCCGGATGGCAGCCGGAGGGATGCCAGCGGGAAACGGAAGTCAGATGACTGGAGAAATGCCGGGAGCGGACAGCAGCCGGATGGCAGCCGGAAGAATGTCGGGAGAAAGCGGAAACCAGATGGCTGGAGAAATGCCGGGAGCGGACAGCAGCCGGATGGCGACCGGTGGGATGCCAGAGGGAAGTGGAAGCCGGATGGCTGACAGAGAAATGTTAGGAACAGGCGGGAGCCAGACGACAGTTTTAGAAAACAGGCAGACTGGAAGACCAGAGGCTGTGGATAGCGTTGAGAACCGGAGTGCGGCCGGCAGGGAGCAGATGGACGAGATGCTTGTCTGGTCAGAGCAGAAACCGAACAAGAAAAGAAACGAAAAGCCAGACAACGGCCACGATCAATGGATCCGGTATGTGGTGCAGGCGGGAGATACGCTTGGCGAGCTGCTTGGGAAAATGTGCGGGGAGGAAGAGGATTTCTGGGAGAAGAACCATGCAGACGGGATTTACCTGCTTCCAGGGGTCGCCTATTATATCAGGGCAGGAGAGGATCATAAGGATTAAATAGAGGGAGACAGCCCCAAAAGAAAGAAAGAGAGTTCTCTGCCATGATAAGATGGTCAGACAGCAGAAAAAGGGGTGAAAAAGGGCACCGCCTGCGCTGGTGCCCTTGCATACCACTACGTTTTGAGCAATTTCCTATTCCATGAAAAAGGACACCGCCTGCGCTGGTGCCTTTGCGCCCCGCTACGTTTTGAGCAAGTTCCTACTCCATAAAAGAGGGCTTTATTTTGTTTGACAAAGAAAAGCCCTCTTACTATAATGTGATTATATGCCATAAGGCAATCCACAGAAAGAGGGTACAAGCAATATGAATGGGTTTTTAAATAAGCTGGAACGCAGATTTGGGCGGTATGCTGTTCCGGATTTGATTAAATATGTAGTTGCGCTGTATTGTGCTGGAACAATATTGGGGCTCATTAATCCGGGGATTTATAACGCATATCTGTCGTTAAACTTCAATGCGATTTTCCACGGACAGATCTGGCGTCTCTTTACATTTCTTTTGGAGCCTGGCGCCGATCCTGGCGGGAGCATATTGATCAACATCATATTCTTTTTGATCAAGGTCAATCTGTTTTTCCTGTTTGGGCGTTCGCTGGAACAGGCGTGGGGGACGTTTCGCTTTAACATGTACTTTTTTTCGGGATATCTTCTCAATATATTGGCGGCGCTTTTAATGTATTTATCCCCGCTGCATCTAAGCAGTTATTATGTTGGGTTTGAATATATTTACTGGGCGATGTTTTTGGCGTTTGCTGTGATCAACCCGGATATGCAGCTGCTGCTGTATTTTGTTATTCCAATCAAAGTAAAATGGCTGGCGATCTTGGACGTTGTCTATTTAGGGTATCAGATCATTTCGGATCTGCGCGCCGGGATTCAGATTTTGCAGCTTGGCGGAGGCCTGCAGCTTGCCGCTTTCTATTTTGGTATGGCGGTGGCGATTGTTGTGTCGCTTCTGAATTTTTTTATTTACTTTTTTGCGACGAGGAATTATCGGCGTATCAGTCCGCAGCAGATACACCGGCGGCGGGAATTTAAGAGGCAGACGAGCCAGTTTCAGGGATATCCGGGTGGGGCAAGGCACCGCTGTGCCGTATGTGGGAGGACAGAATTGGATGATGACAGGCTGGAATTTAGATACTGTTCTAAATGTGACGGCAGTTATGAATATTGTTCCGATCATCTGTTTACCCATCAGCATGTCAAGAAATTTTAAATACAGTAAAAAGGGCAGTGTGCTTTCTGCGGGGGTCATCCTGTGCCGAGGGGCTGCTTTTTGGGAACAGAATGAAAAAACTTAAATGATGGAGGAGTGTTATGTTGTACATTATATTGATTGCCGTAATTTCCAGTATGCTTTTATATCTGGCACAGGGATTTATCCATGAACATGTGAATACGGCATATGGAGAGACGAACGAGGTTCAGAAAAAAATAGTTTCCGGACAGGGGAAGAAGAGCCAGAAGAAAGCTGTCCGGCAGACGCTTGGAATGTCTGCGGAGGACGAGCAAAAAGTGGGGATGTCTTTTCTGGTGCTGTTTTTTGTGGCGGCCTTTCTTTTGCGGATTGTGGCGGCTGTGATCTACAAGGGGTATGAGGCGGATTTAAACTGCTTTATCGGCTGGAGCAGCATGATATATGAAAATGGGATTGGTGCGTTTTATAAATTGGATGCATTCACCGATTATCCGCCGGGATATATGTATGTGTTGTATGTGTTAGGCTTTTTGCGCTCCGTATTTCATATTGACAGTGCGTCTGTGGTTACAATCCTCCTGACAAAACTGCCTGCAATCCTGGCAGATATGGCTACTGGTTTCCTGGTTTTTAAGATTGCTTCTAAGAGGATTCGGGTGATAGGCGCAGCGCTGTTGTCCGGTATTTTCCTGCTCACGCCGTCCATTATCCTGGACAGCGCTATCTGGGCGCAGGTAGACAGTGTCTTTACGCTGTGCATTGTGCTCATGTGCTATCTGGTCACGGAAAAAAAGCTGATACCGGCTTATTTTGTCTTTGCGCTCGGCATTTTGATCAAGCCGCAGTCACTGATCTTTACGCCGGTCCTTATCTATGCGATCATCGATCAGGTATTTATCGAGGCGCGGAAAAATAATACGCCGGAGCGTTTTCGGACTCTCTTTTTTACCAATCTGATCTATGGGGTTTTGGCAATCGCGATGATTGGCGTGCTGATGCTCCCGTTTGGGTTCCATGATGCATTAAAACAGTATACCGAGACGCTTGGCTCGTATCCGAGCGCATCGGTCAATGCGTATAATTTCTGGACAATGCTTGGGCAGAACTGGCAGCCGCAGACGAATCAGTTTTTGGGGATTACCTATCAGACATGGGGGACGTTCTTTATTGTGCTGATCGTGATCACTTCGGCAGTCATTCATTTTAAAAGCAAGGAATACCAGTCAAAATATTATTTTGTTGCTGCTTTTATTGTTACGGCAATGTTTAGCCTGTCTGTCCGTATGCATGAAAGGTATGTCTATCCTGCCTTGGCGCTTCTGCTTCTGGCTTATGCGGTGCGCCCGAGAAAAAAGATTTTTTCGGCTTATCTGTTAGTCGGCGTGGTAAGCTTCTGCAATATGGCGTATTCTATGCTGTTTTACGATCCGTCGCACTTTGACAGGGAGGATTCGTTCCCAATCGGGGTCGGCGTGCTGTGCATGATCCTGCTTGCCTATCTGGTATATGTGTCTGTAGAGTGTTATATCAAATACCGGTCGGCCGCCGAGGAGTCAGAGCTGCTTGCCGAGGACGCCAAAATACCGGAATGGAGAAGAAAGCTGCAGTCCGATCATGTGATACATCCGACTGTTACGCTGGCAAAGATGGTTAAGATTGATTTTATCATTATGGGTGCGATCACCCTGATATATGCTATTGTGGCATTTTATAACCTGGGAAATCTCAAAGCGCCGCAGACAACGTATTCTTTTGTGGAGAATGGAGAGGCGGTCTTTGATTTTGGGCAGGAGGTAGAGATCAGGACAGTCTGGGATTATCTGGGGTACGAAAATAACCCGAAATACACTGTCGCCGCGACAAACGATATCAATGGGGGCTGGACGGAGGTTTATACTGACTCAAACCCATGGGACTCTGGCTCCGTTTTTTGCTGGAACAAGACAGACGCCACGATCAGGGGGCGCTATGTAAAGATTGCGCCAAATTCGGCGACGTCAAAAGATAGTATGATTGAATTTGTATTCCAGGATGCGCAGGGAAATTCTCTGGTGCCGGTGAATGCAGACGATTATGCCACACTGTTCGATGAACAGGATCTGTTTGAGGGCAGGCAGAGCTGGAGCAACGGCACATATTTTGATGAGATTTACCATGCGAGGACAGCGTATGAGATGATCCACCATCTGTACTGTTATGAGAATACGCATCCGCCGCTTGGCAAGATCCTGATTGCCATCGGCGTGCTGATCTTCGGCATGGTGCCGTTTGGCTGGAGATTTATGGGGACGCTGTTTGGCGTTTTGATGCTGCCGATATTTTATGTCTTTGCGAAAAAGCTGTTTCGCGAGACGTGGATTGCTTCCCTTACGACGATTTTATTTGCCTTTGATTTTATGCATTTTACGCAGACAAGGATTGCGACGATCGATGTGTTTGTCACGCTGTTTATCATACTGGCATACTACTTTATGTATTGCTATACGAAAAAGAATTTTTATGATTCGGCGTTTCGGAGTACGTTAATCCCGCTGGGGCTGTGCGGAATAGCGATGGGGCTTAGCTGGGCGAGCAAATGGACGGGCATCTATGCTTCTGCAGGCCTGTGCGTCTTGTTTTTTATCAGCATGGGACAGCGATTCCGAGAATATATTTATGCAGTAAAGCACCGCGGAGGAAGCTCTGAAGGGATTTCGCATGATTCTATCGCGCAGAATTTCCATAAGCTTTTCTTTAAGACGATTGGCTTTTGCTGTATTTTCTTTGTGATTGTGCCGGCGCTGATCTATACGCTGTCTTATATCCCGTTTAATGACGGGACGATTGGCACTCCAGAGGAGCGCGGGGTAGTTGGGAGGATGTTGGAAAACCAGAAGACAATGTATAATTACCACAGTAATCTGGATGCGACCCATCCGTATTCTTCTACATGGTATGAGTGGCCAATCATGAAACGCCCGATCTGGTATTTTTCCGGAGAGATCACGCCGCAGCTACGGGAGGGCATCAGTGCATTTGGCAATCCGGCGGTCTGGTGGGTTGGGATCCCGGCATTTCTGTTCGTGCTGTTCCTGATAGCAAAGAAGAGGGACGAAGACGCCGGTTATCTTGCGATTGGCTATCTGTCGCAGTATCTGCCGTGGGTGTTTATCGGCAGGGTAGTGTTTATCTACCACTATTTCCCGAGCGTGCCGTTTGTCGCGATGATGATTGGGTATTGCATAAAGCGGATCGTGGATTGGAAACCAAAGATCAAACCGGTATTTTATGTCTATACGGGAATTGCCGTGGTGCTGTTTATCATGTTTTATCCGGTTATCAGCGGCAAGGCGGTCAATCCAGATTATGTCAAGCATTATCTGAAATGGTTTGAATCCTGGGTACTGCTCCAAACCTGGTAAGAGACGGCGGCTGAAAAAAGAGAGGAAAAGTAAGGATGAGTAAAAAGTTAAAAATAATTGTGAGGGAGCTTTCGGCAAATTCCCGGGATGCAAAAGATTTGCTGCCGGAATATGTAGAGAGGTATATGCAGCTGGGTCAGGAACATGCAATGCTCCATCTTATGATGGAATATTATATGTTTTATGAAACAGTGGAGGAAGAGGCGAATCCATATTTTGATACCGTAAGAGATACTGCGCAGAGTTTCCACGAGGAGATGGAGAAGTTTTTTAAAAATAAAACAGATGAAAAAGCGCGCAGAGAGATTGCCGGCAGGCTGCTCGCCATCCGGGAGGATATTATTTCGCGCATGAAGGCGCTGACGGCATATATTGACCGTTTCTCTGTGTATGAGTATGTATTGCAGAGAGTGCGGTACCGCTTTGAGGAACCGGGGAAAGTTCCCAGTGATGCGGAGTTTACAAAAAAGCTGATGGAGTTTATTTTTGGCAGCAGGGATAATATGGAAGTCAGTGAAAGGCTTCGCTGCGTGATGGGACAGCTCCCCATCCGCATCACGAGAAGCCGGTATTTTGACTTGATCCGTGACTGCATCTCTCTTTATATTGGATCAGACAAGGGGGCGCTGGATGAGTTTCTCTATCTGTTCCGCACAAATGCAACATTTTTCAAACAGGAGATGATGGAAACCTGTTTTGGCGAGTTTGCGCCTGTCGTGGAGGAATTATCCAATCTGGATTATGAAAAGATGGACAGGGAGACTTATCAGAAATATATGGATCAGATTGCTGACAATGCGAGGAAGCTTGACAGCCTGGTGGATTTGTATATGCAGATGATACAATTGACAAACGGACTGTATATTGCCTGTGTGACGGCCGGGTATGTCGCGGACAGCAGCCGGGTAGATGAGACGGAGCTGATGCTGCGGGGCGTTAATAGCCTGTTTTTAGACAGGGAGAGCGACGTCTGGAGCCTGAATGAGGGGAAACCTCTGGAGACAAAGGAAGAAAAGCTCGCATGGCTTACGCCGTTGTTTGAAAAGGTGGAGGGACGCCAGGAAAGCATCGCCGAGGAAATCGTCATGGCTGGCGCTGTCCTGGAGGAAACCATGGAGGTTCAAAAGGAAAATATCAAAGAATCTGGTCTGCAAGCGGAATTTATCGAGTTGAAACGGATTTCCCGCCTGACTTCCAGCAGCCTTTTTGCAGAGTTGGAAGAGGAAGTGTTAAATGAGAATGTGACAGAGGAGATGGCAGATGAGATAGCGGCGCAGTTAATCGAGGAGTGCAGAGCGTTTTTTAAGGGAAGGAGCCGTATGCTGCGCAGGGCAGTTATGGCGAATACCATGCAGAGTATGCCGTTCTTTTTTAAAACGTCGGAGGAAATTGCGGAGTATATCACAAACTCTCTGTCGCAATGTGAGGATGAGGCAGAGAAGAGCGCGGCGAAGCGCCTGTTATTGGATGATATGATATAGGCCTGGCGGCAGGCTTGCTGTCTTTGCAGTACAAAAGGAGGTTATGCGGATGTTTCATTGGAATGCAGGGATCTATATGGATGACAGGGTGAAAAAAAAGCCGGTCAAATACCGCAGGATGGTGGAAAAACGGAAACTCGCCAGGGCGTGTTACTGTATTACCCTGCCGGTGAATGAGACAAACTGCATGGAGATTTATTCTTCGAGGGAGCTGTGGTTCCGTTATTACCAAAACCGCGGGCTGGAGATCATCGGACTTGCTTCCGACGAGGAGGGGGCGCAGGAAATCCTGGAAAAGATCGCCTCTGATGTCTATCGGGAGTATGGACAGGTCAATGCAGGCTGTGTGAAAAAATATTTTCACAGGCAGGCACAGTAAGCGGGCAGTGGAAGATTGGCGCGAGGCTGGTATCAAGATTCGTTATTTTTGGCAGATGTGGTAAAAGGCGTCAGGCGAAAGAGGGCAGCGGGGCTGATATTAAGATTCGTTATTTTGACAGGCGCAGTAAGCGGGTGGTGGAAGATTGGCGCGAGGCTGGTATCAAGATTCGTTATTTTTGGCAGATGTGGTAAAAGGCGTCAGGCGAAAGAGGGCAGCGGGGCTGAACGTATTGCGGGAGCATGTATGTGAGGAGGTGGAAGCTTGGGAGTGGTGATTTCGGCAGCCGGTTGGCTGTTGTGGAAAATATTGCAGATTTTTTTGCTGCTTTTGGGCGTCCTTGCTTTGCTTGCCGCGATCATCCTTCTGACGCCGGTGCGGTACTGTCTGACGGTAGAAGGGCAGGATAAGGAATGGACGGTACAGGCAAAAGCAACATGGTTTTTCCGGCTTCTTTCCTTTTCCTGGCATTATGGGAAGGAACAGAAAGGGCAGATTCGCTTCCGGCTGTTATGGTTTGATGTTATGCGGCTTTTAGAGAGGGAGAAAAAGCCGAGACGCCAGGATAAAAAGAAACGGTTTGGGACGTCTTCGGAAAAACAAGCCAAAATGCAGGGAACAGAGCCTGTGGAACCGGCGAAAGAAAGCGCAAGGATCCAGGAGGCGGAACAAGATGAGTTCGGAGAGCCGGAACGCGCTGAGTTTCGGGAGGCGGAACAAGATGAGTTCGGAGAGCTGGAACGCGCCGAGTTTCAGGAGGCAGAACAGGAGGAGGCCGGAGAGCCGGAACGCGCCGAGTTTCGGGAGGCGGAACAGGATGAGTCCGGAGAGCCGGAACGCGCCGAGTTTCAGGAGGCAGAGCAGGATGAGCCCGGAGAGCTGGAACGCATCAGCTCTGTTAAAATCTTACATAAAGCGCAGAGGGCGGAGCGTGGCAGGGAGGAAAATATGATCCTGCGGGCTGTGCGCAAAATAAAACAGCGGATTGAAAAAATAGTTTCTTTTTTTCGGTCAATCCGGGGGATTTTGGGAAAAGTGCGAAAAAAGGCAGACTGGGCGGGAGACGTAAAAACATTTTGGCGGGATGACAATACACGTCATATGGTTTGCATCCTGAAAGAGAATGTGTTACATTTATGGAGAAAATTAAAACCGAGAGTTGTCCGGGGAGACATCGTCTTTGGATTGGAGGATCCGGCGGCAACCGGGCAGGCATTAGGAGCGGCTGCGATCCTGTTTGCGTGTTATGGCAGAGGGGTGCATGTGAGACCGGATTTTACGCGGAAGCGCCTGGAGGGAACGCTGCTGTTGAAGGGAAAGATTTCCCTGGCGACGTTTGTGTTGATCGTTTTCCGGGTGATCTTCCATCGTTCATGGAAACAATTTGCGCATGATATAAATCAGTTAAAGGAGGCTTTTTAAATGGGAGAAAATAATTTTAAAGGGACAGTGGAGTCATTATTCAAAGGGATGGAGGGTTTTATCACCAGCAAGACGGTTGTTGGCGACGCCGTGAAATTTGATGATGGAACGATCATACTCCCACTGGTAGACGTGAGTTTTGGCGTTGGCGCCGGCGCTTTTTCCGAGAATAATAAAAAGGACAATGGCGCCGGTGCGATGGGCGGTAAAATTCAGCCCAGCGCGATCCTGGTCATCAAGGATGGAGAAACAAAACTGGTCAATGTAAAGAATCAGGACGGCCTGACAAAAATTTTGGATATGGTGCCGGATTTTGTCAAAAAAGTAGCTCCGGGCAAGGAGAAGAAACAGTCCGGATCAGATGAAACGGTCGTGACCGAGGAAGAGTAATCCCGTGTTGGAATTGATTTTTGGCGGCAATGAAATAGAAGGATATTAAAGAATCGGGCAACCGATTCTTTTTTCTAGCTAATTATATGTTATTGATATGTGGACTGCCCAATAAAGATTTAATGTCAAGTATTTTTTTGGGGGGGTGGGAAAAAACTCTTGCATTTTCGGCTGGATTTTGGTAATATGTTCATGTTGCGCTAATGATACTGATTCAAATTTATAATAAATCAGGTGTACAGGAATCAACGAAGGAGGTGCTTACGATGGCAAAATGTGCAATTTGTGGAAAAAGCGTTCACTTTGGCAATAAGGTGAGCCATTCACATAGAAGAAGCAATAAGATGTGGAAGCCAAATATTAAATCTGTAAGAGTGAAAGTAAATGGCGGGACAAAAAAGATGCCGGTATGTACAGGATGTTTACGTTCTGGAGCTGTAGAGCGTGCGTAAGTGCCTGCACGGCAGAGAGAGAGACCGGGTTGCCGGTTTCTTTTTTTTGTGGGATAGGGAATTGTAAGCTCTCTAAAGAAGGGCTTTGAAATGTAGTGGAGTACAAGGGCAAAATGCCGGTTTCTTTTTTTGTGGGATAGAAAATTGTAAGCCCTCTAAAGAAGGGCTTTGAAATGCAGTGGTATACAAGGGCATCAGCGCAGGCGGCACCCTTTTGGTCAATGTTTTGCCAGGCTGACAGGCCTTTCGGAAAGCTCTGTCAGCCTGGCAGAGTTTTTCCGGCAGCGCTTAGCCGCAAAACAGATTGTATCCCAGTGTCAGACATGCCAGAATGACCAGCATTGCGAGAAATCCGTTGCGCATAAAAAATGTGATTGCCATACCGATAGCAATCCAGAATAAAATAAAACCAACCATTCGTTTCATAGACAGACCTCTTTTCAAACAGGAGATGTGTATTGTTTCTTTGATTCAGGTATAGTATACTATATGATAGATGTTGGGCAGAATTGAATTTTTTTGGGATTTGGATGAGGTCAGGGGGAGATAGGAATGAGAGTAAAGGAGGAAGGTATATGAAAGGGAAGATGAGCACCGAGATGGGCAAAATTATCATAGACCGGGACGTACTGGCAAAATACGCTGGGACTGCCACAACAGACTGCATTGGCGTTGTAGGCATGACAGCCGGAAATATGAAAGATGGCATGGCGAAGCTTCTGAAAAAAGAGAATGCCGGCAGAGGCGTCAGCGTCTATGTCAATGATAACAGGATTAAGATCGAGCTGCATGTGATCGTGGCATATGGAGTCAGCATCCGTGCCGTTGCGCAGAATATTTTTGAGAGTGTCCGTTATAAGATCGAAGAATTTACAGGCCTTACGGTTGAGAAGATCAATATTATCGTAGAGGGTGTGCGGATTGTTGACGAGGAGTGACATACTTTGGCAAATAGTGCGAAAACAGGCAAGGAGGAAGTGTTTTGAGTATAGATAGAATGGATGCCGGGATGCTGCAGAAGATGTTTCTGGCAGGGGCGAAGGCGCTTGAGGCAAAAAAAGAATACATTAATGAATTAAATGTATTTCCGGTACCGGATGGGGATACGGGGACAAATATGACCATGACGATCATGGCGGCGGCTAGGGAAGTCAGTATGCTTGAAAATCCTTCTATGGATGAGCTTGGCAAAGCGATTTCCAGCGGCTCTCTCCGCGGGGCGAGAGGCAATTCCGGCGTGATCTTATCACAAATCTTCCGCGGTTTTGTCAAGTCGATCAAGGGAAATGAAGAGATGGATCTGACAGTGCTCGGAAATGCTGTGATCCACGCATCTGAGACAGCTTACAAGGCAGTGATGAAGCCGAAAGAGGGGACGATTTTAACCGTGGCGAAAGCCGGGGCGGAAAAGGCAAGGGAGCTTCTGGTCGAAGGGACAATGACGGATATGGCAGTTTTTTGCGATGCAGTGTCTGAAAGCATGGAGGAAGCGCTTCTGCGCACGCCGGAGCTGCTTCCGGTCTTAAAACAGGCAGGTGTGGTAGATTCCGGCGGCGAGGGGCTTATGACCTTTATCCGCGGTGCATTGGATGCGCTGAATGGCAGGACTGCTGACTTTACGATCAAAGTAGGTGGGAATTATTCTACCATCGTAAAGGCGAGCACTGCGGGGGAAGCGGATATTAAATATGGTTACTGTACGGAATATATTATTATGATAGAGCGCAATGGGAATACGGCGGAGATGCAGTTAAAGGAATATCTGCAGAAAATAGGCGACTGCGTTGTTGTGGTATCAGACGACGATATTGTAAAGGTGCATGTGCACACAAACAATCCAGGGCTTGCCATCCAGAAGGCGTTGACCTATGGTTCGCTGACGAGTATCAAGATTGACAATATGCGGGAGGAGCATAACGAAAAAGTGATACGCGATGCGGCTAAAATAGCAGATGAGGCGGGCAAGGAGCAGGAAGCGCCGCGCAAAAAGGCAGGGTTTATCGCAGTGTCTGCCGGAGAAGGCCTCTCTGAAATTTTCAGGGATTTAGGGGTTGACTGTGTGATCGAAGGCGGGCAGACGATGAATCCGAGCACGGAGGATATCTTAGAGGCAATCCGGCAGATCTCTGCCGAGACAGTCTATATCCTGCCTAATAATGGAAATATCATCCTTGCGGCAAATCAGGCAAAAGAGCTGACAGAGGATAAGGAGATCTGTGTGATCCCTTCTAAAAATATCCCGCAGGGAATCGCCGCAATGATTAATTATACCGAGGGGAAAACAAGCGAGGAAAACTGCAGGCAGATGGAGGAAGAGATGGAGTCTGTCAAATCGGGGCAGGTCACATATGCGGTGCGGGATACTAACATGGATGGGAAACAGATTAAAAAAGGCGATTTTATGGGACTAACAGATAAGAAGATCATTTCCGTCAGCGACAGCGCGCAGGGCGCGGCACTGGAATTGATAGACGATCTGATCGATGTGGATTCGGAGTTAGTCAGTCTGTATTACGGCGCAGATTTGAAAGAAGAAGAGGCAGAAGCGCTTGCCGATGAGATTCTTGGCAAATACGAAGAGATTGATGTGGAAGTGCAGTATGGCGGCCAGCCAGTCTATTCGTATTTTGTATCAGTGGAATAATGTCCGGATATTCCGATCTGTTGTGCAAGGTGCTGGAAGCATTGCTTCTGGCACCTGAATTATATTATAGAAATGAGGACAAAAATGAACGCAAACGATAGTATCCGCCAGATAAAAGGGGTTGGTGAAAAAACGGAGAAGCTCTTTGCAAAATTAGGGATTGCAACTGCAGAGGAGCTTCTTGCTTTTTATCCAAGGGAATATGATATTTTTTCGCCGATACAGCCAATTTCATCCGTGCGGGAAGGGGATTTTGTTATCATCGAGGGCAGCCTTGCCACAAAACCCCGCATGGCAAATGTCCGCAATCTAAAGATTATTTCCTGTAAATTTCGCGACGGGACAGGTCAGATCACTGTCAGCTGGTTTAATATGCCGTATCTGCTGCGCTCATTAAAGCCGGGGACACATTATCTGCTGCGCGGACGAGCTGTTATGAAAAACGGTATGCTCCAGATTTCCCAGCCGAAGCTTCTTGGGCGGGAGGAGTATGCTAATCTCCTGGGAAAATTGCAGCCAGTATACCATTTGACTGCAGGGCTGACGAACAATGCCGTCACAAAGGCGGTAGCGGCGGTTTTGAAAGAGTATGAGTTTGAGCCGGAGTTCCTTCCGGTGGAAATCCGGCGGAAATATCAGCTGGAATTACATAAAAAAGCTGTGAAGAACCTGCATTTTCCAGAGAGCAGGGAGGCATATGCAGAGGCGAGGAAACGCCTGGTGTTTGAAGAGTTTTTTTTATTTTCTCTGGCGCTTCATCTGATGAGGGAGGAGAAGCGCAAAAAACAGTCAGGATATATCCTGGAATCCGGTAAAAAAACAGAGGAGTTCCTGGAAAGCCTTCCGTTTCAGCTGACGGAGGGGCAGAAGACGGCGTGGCGCGATGTAGAACAGGATCTGTCGTCCGGTTATGTCATGAACCGGCTGGTTCAGGGAGACGTAGGTTCCGGAAAAACGGTCATTGCGATGCTGGCATTATTATCAGCAGTGCAAAATGGGCATCAGGGGGCGGTCATGGTGCCGACGGAAGTTCTTGCAAGGCAGCACTATGAAGAGATGGCGCGTTATTTTGAACCGCTTGGGATTCGCGTGGCGCTTCTTGCCGGTTCCCTGACAAATTCAGCAAAAAAAGAGGTTGGCAGACGGATTTTAGAACATAAAGTAGATGTCATTGTCGGAACACATGCCCTGATACAGGAAAAAATAACATATGACGACTTGGCTTTGATTGTCACAGATGAGCAGCACCGTTTTGGAGTGAGGCAGAGAGAGACGTTTTTGGAAAAAGGCAAATCCCCGCACGTTCTGGTTATGAGCGCAACGCCAATCCCGCGGACATTAGCGCTGATCCTGTATGGGGATTTGGATATATCGGTGATCGACGTCCTCCCGGCAAACCGTCTTCCAATCAAAAATTGTGCAGTCGGGACGAATTACAGGCCGCAGGCATACCGTTTTATGCAAAAGCAGATCGAGCAGGGGCATCAGGTCTACATTATCTGCCCGATGGCGGATGAGAGCGAGAATATGGAAGCGGAGAATGTGATTGATTATACAAATACGCTAAAGTCGGTTTTGCCTGACACCGTTCGGATCGAATATCTGCATGGGAAGATGAGGCCGGCGGCAAAAAATGAGATCATGGAGGATTTTTCGGCGGGAAAAGTTGATATCCTGGTCTCTACTACTGTGATCGAAGTCGGCATCAATGTGCCGAATGCCACAGTGATGATGGTGGAAAACGCAGAGCGCTTTGGGCTGGCGCAGCTCCATCAGCTGCGGGGCCGCGTGGGGCGGGGCGATGCGCAGTCGTATTGCATTTTTATGGCGGGGAATCCGTCGGAGGAGACAATGGAGCGTCTGCGGATACTGGAAAATTCAAATGATGGTTTTTACGTGGCAAAGCAGGATTTAAAACTGCGCGGACCGGGGGATTTGTTTGGCATCCGCCAGAGCGGGGAACTCTTTTTTCAGCTGGCAGATATCTATCAGGACGCACAGCAGCTTCAACAGGCAAATGAGGCGGCGTCTGCTTTTACAAGGGAGGAGGTTTCCCTGTTCTGCAAAAAATACCGCGGACTGAGAGAAAGGCTGGAGAAATATACCGGCAGTCTCTCATTGTAGCAGCAAACGATGTATCGCTGTAGCAGTCAGTAAACGATGTGTCGCTGTAATGCCACTATAGCAGCAAATTATTCGTTGCTTTTTACAGATAATCATTGTAAAATAAAAATAGTACGCATATTTGGAAATTGTGTCTTTTTTGGGAAAGGAGGTGTCCGGATGGCTCAGGCAGGGTATTCTGATGAGCAGCTGTTTGAGATTGGGAAAAATAATTTTGAACGTCTCGCGCTGCACTGTCAGACTTTAGAAGTTTCGGGATTCTGGGAACAGGCAAGAAGCGTCATGAAAAAATCCAGTACGGAAATGTTGGATACTTATGTACAGTCAGTATTGATGAAACTGGCGGTCGATTGTCAGAACGTCCTGGACAGCCAGTTAGAATTTATCCGGACCGTGACGATTTCCAATCCGCTAAATATCCATCCCGGCATGGAGCTTGGCGGCGAGGCGGGAAAGGAAGCGGAAAAATTATTTAAACTGCCTCCTGTTTTGATCCAGCTGTGCAGTTTATATGATAAAGAGAAAAAAGATGATATCACAGAGTATTTTGTAGATGCGTTGTTAAATATCCTGTTGTGCATGACTTATCTCAATGAGGGGAAAAATGCGCAGGTGGATGCGTTTATCAGGCAGTATTACAGTAAGATTTGTTGTTTTGTCGGGGGACGGAGCCAGGCAGAACATGCAAAATATATAGAGAGAAAGCTTGGGAGTGTGGAAATTGTCTGCCATGTAGAGAAAAAAGCGCCGCCAAAGAAAGAGACAGTCCGTGAGATGGAACAGGCGGTGGACAGGATTTCCGGTCAATTAAAAAATGCGGCAAAGAAAGCCTCTGGAAATAGCAAAAATCTGCAGACAAAAGAGGCGGAGGGACGTCAGCAGGACAGCGGGGCGCAGCCAGAGGAAACACTGACGGCGCAGGAACGCCATGAGCCTAAGATTGTCAGAGTGCGAACCAAAAAGCAAAAGAAAACGGCGAAGAGATCAAAAATTTCTGGTTTAGAACAGAAAAAAGCAGTATCGGAGAAAGAAAATGCCGTTTGGGAAACGGTAGAACATACAAAGAAAGAAGCGGCAAAAAGAGAGGAAGAGACGTCTGCCGTTCTGTCAGAGAGAGAGGCATCGCAAGAAGAGAAGTCTGCTGTCCGGTCAGAGAGAGAGGCGACACAAGACGAGACATCTGCTGTCCTGCCAGAGAGAGAGGCGACACAAGACGAGACATCTGCTGTCCTGCCAGAGAGAGAGGCGACACAAGGAGAGGCGTCTGCAATCCGACCAGAGCAAGAGGCGTCGCAAGACGAGACGTCTGCGATCCTGCCAGAGCGAGAGACGTCGCAAGACGAGACGTCTGCGATCCTGCCAGAGCGAGAGACGGTACAAAAAAAGAAGAAAAAATCCGCTGATAAAACGGAAAAAGGCGCTGGAGTTCGGCCAAAGGAGAAAATAACTCCCGGAGCGGAAAACAGGATTGTCGATAAAGCAGCTGCAGAAAAGGTGAGAAGGGAAGCGGCTGTCAACGCGCGGAAAGAGGCTGCTGCAAGAGCGCGGGAGGCTGCAGTCCGGGCAAAGGAACAGGAAGAGCGGGAGCAGGAATTAGCCAAACAGCAGTTTTTGCTGGTGAAAAAAAGGATCCAGGACCGGGAACTGGAAGCAGAGCGGGTCAAGGAGGAAAAAATCGGCAAGCTGGTAGGGCTTGCCAATGTCAAAGAAGAAATCCAGTCTTTGATCAATCTGATCAAGATAAGGAAACTGCGCCAGCAGATGAATCTTCCCGAGATGGATATGTCGTATCACATGGTATTTACAGGGAGTCCGGGTACTGGCAAGACGACGGTTGCAAGGCTGGTGGCTAAAATCTATAAAGAGCTTGGGATTTTGTCAGACGGCAAGCTGGTTGAGACAGACCGCTCCGGCCTAGTGGCAGGTTATGTAGGGCAGACTGCGATCAAGGTTCATGAAATTGTGGAACAGGCTTTGGGCGGCGTACTTTTTATCGACGAGGCATATTCCCTGACCAATCCGGATATACCGAACGATTTTGGCGGGGAGGCAGTAGATACGTTGGTCAAGCTGATGGAGGATCACCGTGACGATCTGGTGGTCATTGTTGCCGGGTATACCAGGGAGATGAAAGAATTTTTAAAGAGTAATACTGGCCTGATATCGCGGTTTAACAAATTTATTGATTTTCCGGATTACAGCGACAGCGAGCTTGTGGCTATCATGGAAGTCATGGCGCAGAACGCCGGGCTGCAGATTGATGACAAGGCAAAAGAAAAGGTGCGGCACATTCTTGCAGAAAAAGGAAAAGCAGAGAAACAGGAATTTGGAAATGCAAGAGGGATACGCAATCTTTTTGAGAAATTAGTGATCAATCAGGCAAACCGTCTGGTTATGATCAGCAATCCGACCGAGGAAGATTTGCGGATGATCCATGAAGAAGACGTTGTGGTTTGACCGAAAATGAGGAATGTGCTACAATGTCTTGGTATATGAATACAATGTGAGGTAGAGATGAGAGTAATTGCTGGTTCTGCAAGGCGGAGAAGCCTGATATGTCCGGCGGGGAATCATACCCGTCCCACGACAGACCGCATTAAGGAAACCCTGTTTAACATATTGTCAGGGGAACTTTATGATATCCGTTTTTTAGATCTGTTCAGCGGAAGCGGAGGGATTGGGATTGAGGCGTTGAGCCGCGGCGGCAGGGAGTGTGTCTTTGTGGAGAAAGACCGCGAAGCGCTCCGCTGTATCAGGGAAAATATCAGCCGCACAGGATTTGAGGACAAATCGCACGTTATGGCGATGGATGTGATGCGGGCGCTGGGAAAGCTGGAAGCGTTTGGACAGCCCTTTGAGGTGATTTTTATGGATCCTCCCTACCGGCAGGGATGGGAGGAGAAGATCGTATCCTTTCTGCTGACGTCTTCCCTGGTGAGAGAGGACACGCTTTTGGTGATTGAAACTGCGCTGGACACAGATGTTTCCTATATGCGGGAACTGACCGGGTGTCAGGTAGAGCGCATTAAGGAATATAAAACAAACCGTCATGTTTTTTTGCGGGTTGTGCGGCAGGAGGCGTGATTCTATATGAGAACAGCAGTTTTTCCGGGGAGTTTCGATCCGGTCACGGCCGGTCATATGGATTTGATCGTACGCAGTGCGGGCATGTTTGATAAGCTGGTGTTAAGCGTATTGGTAAATCCGGGGAAAAATCCTCTTTTTTCACTGGAAGAGCGAGTGGATATGCTAAAGGAATTGACGGAAGGGCTTTGCAATGTGTCAGTCCGGTCGTTTACCGGGCTTTTGGCAGATTTTGCAGAAAAGGAGCAGGCCGACGTCATTGTCCGCGGGCTGCGGACGCCGGAGGATTTTGCGTATGAGCTGCCGCTGGCGCAGGCAAACAGGAGACTGAATCAGCGAGCCGACACGGTGTTTCTTGCAACCGCTCCGGAGTATTCTTATATCAGCTCAAGCGGAGTGAAAGAAATCTATCGGTTTGGGGGCAGCGTAGAGGGAATGGTTCCCGATCTGGTGTATCAGAGATTATGCGAAAAAAGGCGATAGCGGGCGGTGTTAAAAAGCGTTGCGCATAGCCGGAAAGTAACAGAGGGCAGCGAAAGAAGATCATTCACACAGGAGGTACATATGGATAGTAAGATAGAACAGGGAATAGAAGACATTTATGGCTTTATTGAGAGCTGTAAAATGCAAAGCTTCTCTTCGACTAAGGTGATTGTTCCGAAAAATGATTTATATGATTTGCTGGATGACCTTCGGAGAGATGTTCCGACAGAATTAAAAAGATTCCGAAAGATCTTAAACCAGAGGGACGCCATTATCGAAGATGCGGAAAAACGCGCAGCGGAAATCCTTGCCGATGCGAAAAAGCAGTATAGTGCGATGATTGAGGAACACAGTATTATGCAGGAGGCATACCAGCAGGCGGAGATTACGGTGCAGCAGGCAAATGAGCGCGCGGAGGCGATCGTGGAACATGCCAGGGAACAGGCGAACGAGATTGCAAACGGCGCACTGTATTATACGGCAGATATGATGGATATGGCAGAAAAAGTGATTCAGAATGCCTATGAGAGTGTAACGAACAATGCGAATGCGTTAGAGGTTGCGCTGAGCGGCCATTTGAATATTATTCGTCAGAACAGGGCGGAATTGGCGCTTCCAAACGACGACGGCGCTAAACAGCCGGCGCAGAAGAATGTTTCGCGCAAACAGGAAGCCGCACGGGAACGCTACGAGGGAGAATATGCAGAGGAAAAGAAGTAATCTGCTGTAAGGAGGATTCCTATGAATACCAAAAATGATGTAGAAGTTGTGATCAATGGAAAGCAGTATACGATCTGCGGGTATGAAAGCAGTGTTTATCTGCAGAAAATAGCTTCTCATATTAATGATAAATATGCAGAATTTAAGGAGATGAGCGGATATAAACGTCTGGATGCAGACATGAAGAATATCATGCTTGCCATTAATCTTGCCGACGACTTCTATAAGGCGCAGGAAACAGTAGAGGAACTCCGGAAAGAGCGTGAAGAACTTGAAAAAGAAATCTTTGATATGAAGCATGATATGATTGCGATGAAAACACAGATAGATGAAAAAGAAAAAGAACTTGAGAAAAAGGATGCCTCTATGGAGGCGCTTGATCAGGAGAAAACAGAGGCTCAGCATGAAGTAATCCGTTTGGAAACCGAATTAAAAAATGCATCTGTCCGTCAGGAAGAGAGCAGCCTGCAGGATGGCAGCGCCGTTCAGGAAGAGGGCAGTTCGCAGGATGGCAGCGCCAGTCAGGAAGAGGGCAGTTCGCAGGATGGCAGCGCCAGTCAGAAAGAGAGCAGTCCGCAGGATAGCAGCGCCGTTCAGAAAGAGAGCAGTTCGCAGGATGGCAGCGCCGTTCAGAAAGAGAGCAGTCCGCAGGATGGCAGCGCCGTTCAGGAGAAGGGCAGCCTGCAAGGCGGCGGCAGCCAGCCAAATAGCAATTTGGAGCGGACAGGGAATCAACAGAAAAGCGGAAACCATCGGAAAAATGGCAGCCGCAAAAAAAGATGAGATAGCAATGTTCGGAATAAAACGATACAAAGGGATGCGGATATGCGTCCCTTTCCTTTCTGTATAGGGAATCTGCTTTTGGGATGGTTCTGCAAAGAGATCACATGGAGGCTGGAAATGGAGAAAAAACCGGAAATCTTAGCGCCTGTCGGCTCAGAAGATGGCTTAAAAGCTGTGATCGCCGCCGGCTGTGATGCTGTTTATATTGGCGGCGTCCGGTTTGGGGCGCGGGCGTATGCTGACAATTTTTCGGAAGAAAAGCTGTGCGAGGCGATTCGCTTTTGCCATCTTCATGGCGTGAAGCTGTATCTGACGGTAAATACCCTGTTAAAGGAAAGGGAGATCGACCAGCTTGCCGGATATCTTGCTCCGTACTACAGGGAGGGGCTGGACGCCGTTATTGTGCAGGATATGGGGGCGCTTCGCTTGATCAGCAGGCATTTTCCGGATCTGGCGATACATGCCAGCACGCAGATGGCGCTGACAATGGGAGCCGGCATGAAACGGTTGGAGCCGTATCATGTGAAACGGCTGGTACCGGCAAGGGAGCTGACGCTGCAGGAGTTAAGGACGCTGCGGCAGGATACGCAGGCTGAGATTGAAGTGTTTGTGCATGGCGCGCTCTGCTATTGCTATTCTGGACAGTGCTTGTTTAGCAGCATGGCCGGAGAACGGAGTGGCAACAGGGGACGGTGTGCGCAGCCATGCCGTATGCCATACCAGTTAGAGGGCGGGGACGCCTCTGCCGGAAAATATCTGTTAAGCCCCAAAGAATTGTCAAATCTGCCGTATCTGGGAGAGTTGATAGAGGCGGGAGTTGATTCCCTAAAGATTGAAGGGAGGATGAAGCGTCCGGAATATGCGGCGTTTCTTACAGCGCTTTTCCGCAAGTATGTTGATCTCTATGCTTCCCTGGGAAAAGAGGCGTATCAGGGCTATATCGAAAAGAATCGCAAAGAGTGGGAGGAGGATTGGAGAAAAGCGGCAGAACTGTATAACAGGAATGGTTTTACACAGGGGTATCTGGAAGGGATGAGCGGTTCGGCGGCGGACAGGGCTCCCGGACAGAAAAAGACTATGCTTTCTGCCCAGCGGCCAAAGCATGGCGGCGTGCTGGTGGGAACGGTGACAGCAGTGAACTCACATCAGGCCACATATCGCGCATTAAAAGATTTGTCAGCCCAGGATGTGGTGGAATTTCGCGACAGCCAGATGCAGCCGGTTTATGAATATACATTAGGAAGCCCGGTGCGTGCCGGGGAAAATGTGACGGCGCGTTATCAAAAGGGCTGCAAGATCCACATCGGAGACAGCTTATACCGCACAAAGGACGCCGCTTTGCTCGAAGAGATCAGAGAGGATTATTTCAGCGAGCCGCCGCAGGCTGAAGTGAGCGGGATATTTCGGGCGAAAGAGGGGCAGGCTGCCTGTCTGTCGCTGAAGTTGGGAGACGTCTGTACGGAGACATGGGGAGACGTCTGTCAGGCCGCAAAGAGTCAGCCAACTGCGGCAGAGACTGTCAGGAAGGCGCTCTGCCAGACGGGAACTGCTTTGTTTTCTTTTGGTAAATTGGAGATCGCTATCGGCGGTTCCCCTTTTTTGCCGGTCGGCGCACTGAAAAAGTTGCGGAGGCAGGCGTTTGCAGATCTGGAAGAGAAAATAGCAAAGAAATATCAGAGGAATGGGACAGGCGGCGCCGTGCCGGGAGAAAGCAGCAGAGACGGGGAAGATCAGAACGAAAGACAGAACGGGACGCAGGGGAGCGAGGTGGAAAATCCCGCCAGAGCAGAATCCCATCCAGAACCACGTCAGTCTACAGTTTCTGCTTCTGTCATGGATCTGCGCCAGCTGAGGGCGGTTTTGGAACGGCCGGAAATCTGCCGTATTTATCTACAGACAGAAATCTTATCCTTTGATGAGATAGGCGAGGCGTTTCGATTGGCTAAACAGGCGGGGTTGCAGGTATGGCTGGTGATGCCGCGCATATTCCGCGCCAGGGTATGGCAGGGGTTTGAACAGGAATATTTTGGGAAAAACCGTTTATTTTCGCTGGAATGGGATGGCTTTTTAGTAAAAAACCAGGAAAGTTTGTCTTTTCTGGCAGATGTGGTACAATCAGATAGCAGGAAAATCCGGCTGGACTCTGAGATGTATGTGATGAACAGGGAAGCAGTTTCATTCTGGCGGGAGCAGGGGATTGCTTTATATACGCTGCCGTTTGAAGAGACAGAGCGAGAGCTGCTTTCTTTTGTATCGCCGTGCCAGGCAGAGTTAGTGGTCTATGGAAGGCTGGCGCTGATGGTCTCTGCGCAATGCATTCAGGCAAACTTGTATGGATGTGCCTTTGACCGACCGGAAAAATGGGCAAAGAGCCATATTTTTTATGGCAGAGGGCGGGAAGAATATCAGGATGTCAATTATTGTAAATACTGTTATAATGTTATTTATCAGACATCTCCGCTGGATATCAGGGAATGCCTGGAGAGAGAGGCGGCTGCGGGGATGGATATGCGGTATTCTTTTACAACGGAGACTGCGGCGCAGGTGCGGGAAGTTTTAGGGGGAGGAGTAAGAAATGCGCACAGGGGGCATTTTGAAAGGGGAGTCCGGTAGCGGGCGCTTGCTATGTTTCAATGCCGGCGCGGCGGTTTTGAGTGGAAATACGAAAGGGAAGTTGGAAAATTTATGGACAAAATTGAAGCGGCAAATAAGCTGATTGCCTTTTTCGGTGATTCGGCGGGGGTTAGGATCATTCATTCTATTCTAGTTGAATCATCCAAATATATTATTATCATCTTGTTTGCAATTTACACCTGGCGCTGTTTTTCCATGTTTGTGGGGAAAGACCAGGAAAAAAAGGATAAAATATATCGCAGACAGAACCAGATTATGTATCTCATTCATTTTATCTGTGCGCTGGTGCTGTTTTTAAACAGTCTGGATATCAAGATCATATTGTTATATCTGGCACAGGCAGTCTTTCTTGTCTTTGTAAACAAGGCGTACTTATATGTCTATCAGAATGCCTCAAAAATGGTGCTTGGCAATATGTTAATGCTCTTGATGATCGGTTTTGTGATGATAGGGAGGCTGGATTTCTCTTATGCGCTGCGGCAGCTGGTGTTTGCGGCGGCTATTTGTACTGCGGGACTGTTTATTCCGTTCCTGATTGAAAAATTCGCCTATTTTGACCGGTTTGGGAAGGCATATGCCGTGTTGGGGCTCATCTTCTTAGCCCTGGTCTTTGTGATAGGGACGTCGAAACACGGAGCAAAAAACTGGATTGTCATCGGTGCATTTGCCCTGCAGCCGTCCGAGTTTGTCAAGATCATCTATGTCTTTTTTATTGCAGCATTTCTTGCCAGATCGGCAGAATGGAAGGATGTAGTAAAAGCAGCTGCCGTGGCGGGGCTTCATGTGCTGATCCTGGTTGCGGAAAGGGATCTGGGAGCGGCGTTGATCTATTATATTACTTTTTTGGCGGTTGTCTATGTGGCTAGCCAGCGGCTCTCCTTTCTCGTGCTTGGGCTTGGAGCGCTGTCGGCTGCTTCTGTTATCGCATGGAAATTATTTCCTCATGTACAAAACAGAGTGATTGCCTGGAGTAATCCCTGGGGAGAAAATATTACCGGACCGGGCTATCAGATTGCGCAGTCGCTGTTTGCGATCGGCACGGGTTCCTGGTTTGGCATGGGGCTGGGGGAAGGGCTCCCAGAAAGGATACCGATTGCGGAGAGTGATTTTATCTTTTCGGCAATCAGCGAGGAGTTAGGGGCGTTTTTTGCGATTTGTCTGATTCTGGTAGAGATAAGCTGTTTTGTAATGTTTGTCAATATTGCCTTAAAGATGACAAAACGCTTTTACAAGCTGACAGCGCTGGGGCTTGCGGTAGAATATATTTTTCAGGTATTTTTGACGATTGGCGGTGTGACAAAATTTATTCCGTCTACTGGCGTGACGCTGCCGCTGGTAAGCTATGGCGGAAGTTCTGTTATCAGCACGATCACACTGTTTTGCATAATACAGGGGATGTATGTATTAAATGACCAGGAGGAGGAAGATGGCGAGACAACAAAGAAACAGGGAAATCGAGAGAGAGCAAACCGGCAGGGGAGCGGCAAGAAGGCGGCGGGAAGAGCAGCTGCGGGAAGAAAGGCGTATCCAAAGACAGAACCGGCGAGGAAATAAGCAGATCATGGTATTAACCTATGGGCTGTCTCTTCTGTTTTTGTGTATGTTGGGATATTTTGTCTGGTTTATGGTAACGCAGAGCGGGGAGATTATCAATAATCCTTATAATAAAAGACAAGATGTACTGGCAAAAAAAGTCCGGCGCGGAGAAATCCGCTCGGCAGGCGGTGAAGTCCTTGCCAGGACGGAGACAGATGAGAATGGGAATGATACAAGAGAGTATCCCTATGAT
The DNA here is from genome assembly GCA_947589455.1 of uncultured Lachnospiraceae bacterium. GTDB lineage: Bacteria > Bacillota > Clostridia > Lachnospirales > Lachnospiraceae > Butyribacter. The sequence goes on from CANQCD010000001.1 coordinate 29,010, forward strand.
AAAGTATTCTGCCATGTTGTGGGACGGATAACAAACAGCATGACAGGGATTGAGGGGGATCAGTGTTATCCGCTGCTGACGTCCCATATCAATCCATTAGAACAGCTGATCAACACATTCCGCGGAGAAAAAAATCCGGGGGACAATATAGTGACGACATTGGACGCCGGCCTGCAGACAGCGGCATATGAAGCGCTGGGCGACCACAGAGGCGCCGTTGTTGTGATAGAACCTTCGACAGGTAAGATCCTGGCGATGGTGTCAAAGCCGGCATATGACCCGAACACGGTCGAAGAGGACTGGGATTCTTTGGTGGAGGATTCCGGGGAAGAGTCAATGCTTTTAAACAGGGCGACGCAGGGGCTGTATCCGCCCGGCTCTACATTTAAACTCCTGACTGGGATGGAATATATGATAGAGCATCCCAAAAAATATCAAAATTTTCAATACCAGTGTAAGGGCTCTGATAGTTTTTCGGGAAATGTTATAAATTGTTACGACAGAGAAGTTCACGGAACGCTGGATTTAGAGTCGGCGCTGGCAAAGTCTTGTAATGGCGCTTTTGCAAAGATAGGGACTACATTGGATATTGCTGCTTTTCGGAAATTGACAGAACGGTTCCTGTTTAATAAACCGCTTCCTGTGTCTTTTGAGTATAATAAAAGCCGTTTTTCTCTGGATGAGGATTCCGATATGGGAGAGCTGACTCAGACTGTGATGGGGCAGGGAAAGACAATGATCACGCCTTTGGAAAATGCAATGATTGTCGCTGCAATAGCAAATTCAGGGGAAATGATGGTTCCGTATGTCATTGACCATATCGAAAATGCGGCGGGGCAGACGGTGACAGCGTATTCGCCTAGAAGCAAGGGAAGAATCGTAAAAAAATGGGTTGCCGAGGGGATGGGGGAGATGATGGAGGCCGTTGTAAAGAGCGGAACAGGGTCTTCGCTACAGGCGCTGCCGTATCCAGTCGCGGGAAAGACCGGTTCGGCAGAATTTGATTCGGAGGGGACGTCCCATGCCTGGTTTGTGGGTTTTGCACCGGCAGAGAACCCGAAGATTGCCGTGAGTGTCGTGGTGGAGGGCGCCGGGACGGGAAGCCAGTACGCAGTGCCTGTAGCGCAGCAGGTATTTGGACAATATTGGGAGTGATGCTGCGTCTTGCGGCGGAATTGATCTAGCGTCCGCTTTTTGTGCATATTCTGCGCACAAGTGGCGGAATGGCATTTTGGGGTTGGGGAGCAGCTGCTGTACATCAGACCAAAGTGCGAACTGCAATTACATCAGACCAAAGTGTGAGTCGCAACTATACGTTGCAAACATCTAAAAAAAATAGTATACTGGTCGTAGTGATGAGACAAGCACACAGGCCAGGGAGGAATTGCAATGATTGAGGCAACTAGTTGTGGCGGTGTGGTGATTTTCCGAGGTAAGATTTTGCTCCTCTATAAAAATTTTCGAAATCGTTATGAAGGCTGGGTTTTGCCGAAAGGGACTGTTGAGGATGGAGAAGATTTTAAGGAGACAGCGTTGCGGGAAGTAAAAGAGGAGACAAGTGCTGATGCCAGTATAATAAAATATGTTGGAAAGAGTCAGTATACTTTCAATACACCGACAGACACCGTGGTAAAGGATGTACATTGGTATCTTATGATGGCTGGCAGCTATTACAGCAAGCCGCAGAGAGAGGAATATTTCCGGGATTCTGGTTTTTATAAATACCATGAGGCTTATCATCTGTTGAAATTTGCAAATGAAAAACAGATATTAGAGAGGGCGTATGGAGAATATATTGACCTGAAAAGAAATAATTTGTGGGGGACATCCAAATACTATTAGAAGCCGGGAGATTAAAAGGATCTGGTTCCTGAATTTCCTCAAACCATATCAAGGGAGTGCAGACGGTTCCGGCGGGTTAGAAATGGACGGTGGGTGGGAGGTAATGATAAAACATTAGCTAAATGGTGTATTGTTCTTGACAAAATAAAAGTTAAGTAATATAATAACCTTAAATCTGTATTTGCTTTACAAATAGAGAAATATTATAGTTACTGGACATTTGTTTTATATAGTGCAGTACCCTGAGTATTGTTGTTATGTGAGCAAATAATATTTTAGTAAGGGAGAAAAACTATGGGAAATAATATTTTAATTGTTGATGATGCTGCATTTATGCGTATGATGGTTAAAGATATCTTGACTAAGGGTGGCTATAATGTAGTTGGTGAAGCAGAAAATGGTGTTGTTGCTGTTCAAAAATATAGCGAATTAAAACCAGATCTTATTACATTGGATATTACGATGCCGGAAATGGATGGAATCCAGGCATTAAAGAAGATTAAAGAAATAGACGCCGGCGCTAATGTTATTATGTGTTCTGCGATGGGGCAGCAGGCGATGGTTATTGAGGCAATCCAAAATGGCGCCAAGGACTTTATCGTAAAACCATTCCAGGCGGATCGTGTATTAGAAGCCGTCAAGAAAGTAATTGGTTAGTTTGTTATACATAAAAATAGAATGAGAAAGAGATTGCATCTTGTAATCTCTTTTTTCGATTTTCAGACTGCCTGATTTGCCTGTAATGTTCTGTTTTTTATAATTGTCAGACAATAGATTTTGACAGGGGGAGTTGAAAGACGATGCTTTTTTGCAAATATTGCGCTTTTATTTCAAAAATATGACAAAAACAATAATAATGTGGATAATCTCTGTGTTATCCACATTATTATGTTAGTAAAAAGTGTTATTTTATTAGTTATTAACGGAGTTTTTAACATTATCCACATTTTTAAAGAGGATATTTATGCAAATTTTCGGGCAAAAGCGGTGTTGGTTTCCCTTTTTATTTCTTTTAAAATAATCTGATAATTCTTGCTGGCAGAGAGAGGCGCAGGGGGGACAGGAGAGAAAATGGGGATTGGATTGTATCATCTATTCTGATAGTTTCCTTGCTTTTTGAGGGGTGCTGGTGTATAATGGAATCAGTTCAAAAAGCCTTTAAGCAGGCTTTTGAAGGCTTATGGGGACTATACTAGAAAACAGCAAAGGAGTGGTAACTATGCAGTATATTATTAGTGGCAAAAACATTGATGTTACTGAAGGGCTCAAATCGGCAATTCACGAAAAGATAGGAAAATTGGAGAGGTATTTTACGCCGGATACAGAAGTACATGTGACATTGAGTGTAGAGAAGGAAAGGCAGAAGATAGAGATAACGATTCCGATGAAAGGCAATATCGTGCGTGCGGAGCAGGTTAGTAACGACATGTATGTTTCTATTGACCTGGTAGAGGAGATTATTGAGCGTCAGCTCCGTAAATATAAAAACAAGCTGGTAGACCAGAAACAGACGGCGGCCAGTTTGAGCAGAGCTTTTGTTGAGGAAGAAATAGAGGATGATGATGAGATTAAGATTATCCGTTCTAAGAGATTTGCCATGAAGCCTATGGATCCGGAAGAGGCATGTATCCAGATGGATCTGCTTGGACATAATTTCTATGTATTCCGCAATGCGACGACAGAAGAGGTCAATGTAGTATATAAGAGAAAAGGAAACACGTTCGGGCTGATCGAGCCGGAGTTTTAACACGATAAATGCCGGGGCAGATTTTGTATCTGGTGCCCTTGATTGATCAGGTACATTGCTACATTTCAAAGCCCTCCTTTAGGAGGGCTTGCAATTTCTTATTCTATGAAAAAGCTGCGCATCCCTTTGGGACGCGCAGCTTTTAGATTTTATATGGTTGTCATATACCGGTTTCATCTGAAATCCAAATCCCTGCAGCTTAATCTCCATTTCTTTAAGCGGCTCATCGCTATCAAAGCGATTTGTTTCCGTTCAGAAATAAGATAACGGATTGATTATTGACCGTTGTACAGGGAAGATAACTTCTCGATGGAAGCAGTTACCTCCAGCACAGATTTTTCGATATCACCGTAAATCGTAGAAGACTGGGAAGATAAATCTCCCATGCTTTTTGCAACGACTGCAAATCCTACGCCGGCTTCTCCGCTCCTTGCAGCCTCGATGGAAGCATTCAGAGAAAGCATTTTCTGCTTGCTTGCGATAGACTTTAAGGAATGGGTGTTGGTATTGATCGTATCAATGATTTCTGTTGCATGTTGGATTTCGCTGCTCAAATCGGCGAGCTTGCCGGAGTTGGCATTGTGCGCATATTCTGATGCAACTAAAGTATTGACAGTTACTGCTAACAAGTCGGCAGAAGCGCGGATTTTTGCCTCATCGCTGATCGTCACTTTCCTCAATGCACGTATGTATGCATCCGGGTCAATCCCAAGTTCTTCCGCTGTAGCGCGAAATTCATCTTCATTTGGCTCCTTCGGAAGAATCTGTCCGCCGATAATAGCGCCGATTTTCTTGCCGTCCAGCATAATATCGCAGGAGAAATCCATTAACCCCGCATGGCAGAAATAAACCCCGCTGCATTCGTTGTCGCATTTTACGCAACGGCGCTGTCCCTCAGCGGAACCGCGGGTATATTTCATACAAAAATCGGTGAAATTGCTGCCTTCTGTGATATATTCCCCATTCATGTCTACTGCAATCGCTGCAAGTCCGGTTGCGTTAGAAAACTTGTCCTGAATTTCCTGCAGTTTACTCAAGTCCATAAAATCTCTAATATCCATGGTTACCTCCTCTAATCACGTAACATATAAATTATATTACCTATTATACAATATCATATATAAAAAATCAATTCTTTCATCATGAAGCAGCATTAAAATAATCCTGTCACCAAAACGGCGGCGATACCGCCGATGGAAGAGCCGACCAGATTTACGATCAGCTGGTAAGGCCAATCCACTTTTTCTCCGTTTTTATTCGGGAATGGAATGATGGCAAACCAGATGCTGCTGAAAACAGAACGCATTGCATTCATGCTAAATCCAGTACTGTTTAATGTCAAAGATAAGATCGCTACACTGGCAAAACCAATTACGCCGATCTGAAGAGGCGTCGTATCACCTGCAGTAGCTTTCAGACAGGTAAATACCAGGAACAGGAAAGCAAAGGTGGCCAATATTTCCTGTACGAAGTTTAACACCATATTTTTCTCTACCGGATAAGCGGAGAAAATACCGCGCTTCGGTGCTTCCGGAGACGCCTTGAAGGAATCGTAGAAAAAGACAAGGCAAATCAGCTCGGCAACGCCGGCAGCTAAAAATTCCATCAGCAGGTAGATCAGGGAATCCTTGATTGAAAGGGAGCCGTTGATGATATTTCCAAAGACGACTCCGGGATTGAGATAACCGGGACCTCCCATTATAACCGCCACTGCAAGGCCAAGGCCGACAGCCAGGCTCCATGCAAAGACCAGTTCAATGTAATTGAGTGTCGATACAAGGGTTTTTTTCAGGGAAACATTGCACATATAGGCGTATCCCCCGAGCAGGAAGACAAGGCTGCCTGCAAATTCAGATACATAATTCATTGTATGTTCTCCTTTTCATAATATTTTGTCACCATATGATATTGGATAAAAGGTTAGAAAATTCCTGAAGAGGATGGTACTTGTTTTTCCCAAGAATATTCAGGAATATCATATACTGATAGTGTACTAAAAATGTTTGCTTCTGTCAATTTCTGTCTCTTGTAAAATGGATATCCTTGTGATATACTCGAGACATTATGGACTGTCTGCAAACGTGGGCTGCTATTTGCGAGAAAGATTTTTAAGTCTTTTGGAGCGTTACAAATTCTTCCGATGGCAAGATGAGGAACGGCATATGTGCTTTTTGTAATTGCAGGGGCATCATGTACTGCCATCTCCGCGATCAGTCGCAAAAGAGGATATGATTCGCTCAGAAATGGAAATTATTATGATGAGAAAAACAGATGTAGTTATAGTAGGAACTGGTGCGGCAGGGCTTTTTTGTGCACTGCATTTTCCGAAGAATGTGCATGTTTTGATGATTACAAAAGAAGAGGCGGATAAAAGCGATTCTTTTCTGGCGCAGGGAGGGATTTGTATGCTGCGCGGGCAGGACGATTATCCGGCTTATTTTGAGGATACCATGCGTGCGGGGCATTATGAGAATAACAGGGATTCTGTTGACGTGATGATTCGCTCTTCTGAAAGCATCATAAAAGAGCTGGTGGCCTATGGAGTAGGATTTGAGACAAAGGACGGAGAATTTGTCTTTACCAGGGAGGGCGGCCACAGCCAGCCGCGTATTTTATTCCATGAGGATTGTACGGGCAGGGAGATTACCAGCACGCTGTTAAAGCGCGCTGTGGAGCGGGAGAATATTACATTGTCAGAGCATACAACGATGCTTGACATTATCACGGACGGCGCAGAGTGCCGCGGTCTGGTAGTACAGGAGCCGGATGGGACGGTGAGCCTGATCCAGGCAAAGTATACGGTGTTCGCCTGCGGCGGGCTTGGCGGGCTGTACAGGCATTCGACGAATTTTCGGCATATTACGGGCGATGCCCTTGCGATTGCAAAACGGCATGACATTGCATTAGAACATATCGATTATATCCAGATTCATCCGACAACCCTCTATTCAGAAAAATCCGGCAGGCGTTTCCTGATCTCGGAATCTGTGCGGGGCGAAGGGGCTATTTTGCTGAACAAGAACGGAGAACGTTTCTGCAATGAACTTCTGCCCAGAGACGTGGTGACTGCGGAGATCAGAAAACAGATGGCGCTTGACGGGCTGCCCTATGTCTGGCTGTCAATGGAGCATATTGCGACAGACGAGATAAAGAGCCATTTCCCTAATATTTTAAAACAGTGCCTTGAGGAGGGCTATGACCCGACAAAGGAATATATCCCGGTAGTCCCGGCGCAGCATTATTTTATGGGAGGGATAAAGGTAAATTTGTCCAGCAAGACATCTATGGACAGGCTGTATGCCGTGGGAGAGACGTCTTGCAACGGCGTGCATGGAAAAAACCGGCTGGCGAGCAATTCTCTTCTGGAATCGGTCGTTTTTGCAAAGCGGGCAGCGGATGAGATCGCAGAGAGGCTGCCGGGGAGCCGTTTCAGTGAGGTAGACGGGCTGATTGACTGGGCTCTGTATGAAGATGTGGATGCTCTGATGGATGAATATAGAGAAATCGTACTGAATGAGATAGAAAAGGAGAAAAAGAGACATGAATGATCCGATTACAATGAAGACGAATGTGGACAGGCTGATCCTGCAGGCGCTCCAGGAGGATATCACAAGCGAGGATATCTCGACAAATGCCGTGATGCCAGAGTATCAGAAAGGGCAGGTAGAGCTGATCTGCAAGCAGGATGGCATTGTTGCCGGGCTTCCGGTGTTTCAAAGGGTTTTTGAACTTTTAGATGAGACGGTGACGTTTGATATGCATAAAAAGGATGGGGATTTTGTAAAAAGCGGAGAGCAGATGGCAGTGGTAACGGGGGATATCCGCGCGCTGTTGTCAGGCGAGCGCACGGCGCTGAATTACCTTCAGCGGATGAGCGGGATCGCCACGTATACAAACAGTATTGTCAGGCTGCTCGAAGGCGGGAAGACTACGCTTTTAGACACCAGAAAGACAACGCCGAATATGCGCGTGTTCGAGAAATATGCGGTGAAGGTGGGGGGCGGTTCAAACCACCGGTTTAACCTGTCTGACGGCGTTATGCTAAAGGACAACCATATCGGCGCTGCCGGAAGTATTACGAAGGCAGTGCAGATGGCAAGATCATATGCCTCTTTTGTGCATAAGATTGAAGTAGAAGTAGAAAATATGGACATGGTGAAGGAGGCAGTCGAGGCCGGCGCCGATATCATCATGCTTGATAATATGACGCCGGAACAGATGAAGGAGTGCTCCGGCAATGTGACAAGGGAAAATATCCGGACAATCTTAGACGTCGGGGTAGATTTTGTCTCCAGCGGCGCGTTGACGCATTCTGCGCCAATCATGGATATTTCGCTGAAAAATCTGCATACAGTATAGATAACAGAACGGAGGCGGGATCGTTATGAAACGGAAAAATTCTGGGATGCTGTTTGTTCTTCTCCTGTTTGTTTTTGGAATCCTCTTTTGGGGGAACGCGTCTTCTGCCCAGGCTTCTCCGGTATCTGCAAACGGAAGGCTGCAGATAAAGGGAAGGCAGATTGTCAACGAGAAGGGGAAGGCTTTTGTGATAAAAGGGGTCTCTACCCACGGTCTGGCGTGGTATCCCCAGTATGTAAATAAAAGATCGTTTGCCTCGCTGAAGAAGATGGGGGCGAATACTGTGCGGCTTGCAGTTTATACAGAGGAATATCATGGATATTGCAACAGCGGACGAGAGAATCAGAACGCGTTGAGAAAACTGGTTGATAAGGGGGTCAAAAGCGCTTCGGAGCTTGGCCTGTATGTGATGATCGACTGGCATATTTTAAGTGATGGAAATCCGCTGACACATAAAAAGGAGGCAAAAGTTTTTTTGCGGTCTATGGCAAAGAAATATCGCAGTTACAAAAACGTCATGTTTGAAATCTGCAACGAGCCAAATGGAAGCGGGGGCACATGGGAAAATATCAGGGAATATGCCGGCTCTGTGATCCGGGCGATCCGAAGCGTCAATAAAAAGGCGCTGATCGTTGTCGGGACGCCGACGTGGAGCCAGGATGTGGACGTGGCAGCCAGGCAGCCGCTGCGCGGTAAAAATATTGCGTATGCGTTTCATTTTTATGCCGGCACCCATAAACAGGATCTGAGAAACAAGCTGGAAGGGGCGGTCAAAGCGGGACTTCCAGTGCTGGTGACAGAATTTGGGCTCAGCGAGGCATCCGGAAGCGGAAACGTTGATAGAAAAGAGGGAAACCGCTGGTTAAAATTGCTTGACAAATATAAAATCGGACGCATCTGCTGGAATCTGTCAAATAAAAAGGAAAGCAGCGCACTGTTAAAACCGTCCTGTGATAAAACCGGTGGGTGGAAAAAACAAGATTTGACAAAACAGGGAAAATGGCTGTGGAAAGCCTACTGATCGGCCGTCTTTCTGTCTGGGCTGATCGGCTGCCTTTTTGTCTGGACTGATCGGCTGCTTTTTTGCCTGGGCTGGGTTATCTGCTTTTCCGTCCAGACTGGATCAGCATATCGTCTGCAAGCCGGGCACATTGCTCCTGATCCGGGATATGATGCCAGTCGGGAAACAATTCCTGGATGTTTTTTCGGATAATGGCGAATACTTCATCTGGCATTGCGCCAAACATCTTTTGGTAGCTTGCCATAAAAGAGAGGTAGCGCAGCGGAAAGTAGCTTTTTTCATACCATCTCTCAGCGCTTCGATCAACATCATTTGAATTTCAAGCAGTGCGGTAAATTCGGTTGGGCTGATGTTTGAAAAATGGGAGATGGAATCCGGAGTGGCAATATGGTGGTAAAAGATTCTGTTTGTGATACAGGCCTTTTGGCAGTAATGCTTCACCAATCCGGTAAAATAAAAGTCTTCATAAATCCTGTTTTCCGGAAAAGTAATCTGATTGTCCATTAACAAATCCCGGCGGTATAGCTTATTCCAGACTGCTGTGTTGATATTTGTCTGTAAAAATTCCAGGCGTTTTTGCTCTGTTTCAAACGTCATAAGCTTTCTTTCATCGGAGTTGTTCTGAGGATTTTTGAGGGGGTGAAATGCTTCTTCTCGAACGGAACGGCAGACGACCAGGTCGCATTGCTCTTCTTCGGCTGTCTGATAGAGAAAGCGGTACATATCCGGTTCTATGACGTCATCATCGTCTACAAAGGCCAGGTATTTTCCAGTGGCATACTGCATACCGATATTTCTGGCTTTTCCAAGTTTTCCGTTCTCTTCATATGTTATAACGATCATGGAATCGTTGTATTTTTGCTCGTATTCCGCCATTTTTTCCAGTGAGTGGTCAGTGGATGCATCATTGATCATGATGATCTCCAGGTTTTCTACACCGATAGTCTGGGAAAGAAGACCTTCCATGCAGCGGTCAATCGTAGATTCCACATTGTAGCAGGGGATAATAATGCTTACCTTTTTCATGTCGTCTCCTTTGGAAAATGATATTCTGTGGTTTTATAAAATTTTGCCCGCTCTCGCCTGTTCGGAGAGAGCGGGCTTGTGTATTGTTCCGGTTTCGGTCAAACACGAAAGAAATTTTGCGCCGAGGGTTTCGCTCTGGTTTCCCGGCGTTCCCTATGACTGGACACAAACCTGATCGGATTTTGGCCGGACGCAGAGTGTATCGTTTTGCCAGTGTTTTATACTGGTCTTTCAGCATGGTATGCTATGCACCGTGTGTCCGGACGCAGAGCGTATCGTTTTGCCAGTGTTTTATACTGGTCTTTCAGCATGGTATACTGTGCTCCACATGTCTGAACAAAGAGCGTTATAGTTCTGCCAGCGTTTTATACTGGTCTTTCAGCGCCGCATAAAGATTTTTATATAACTGGTGGTACTTGTCATATTCTTTTGTATTTTCAGCGATTGGCTTACATTCTTTTGCCGGGTCTTTATGTATCATCTTGCGGCACGCCGTCTCAACGCTGTCATAGATTCCAGCGCCAACGCCGGCAAGGATTGCCACGCCCAGGGCAGGTCCCTCGGTTGCGGTCACAGTGTTGACGTCACAGCCGTACATATCTGCCATCATCTGCCTCTGCAGGGCGTTTTTGGCGCCGCCGCCACATGCCATCATGTCGCTGACATTGATTCCCATTTCTGAAAGGATATCCTTGCAATCTGTCAGGGAGTAGCTGATTCCCTCCATCACGGCGCGTACGATATCTTTTCGGGTATGCATACTGGAAAGGCCGAAAAAGACGCCGCGGCAGTTTGCATCCAGGTGCGGGGTGCGCTCTCCGTTCAGATAAGGGAGATAGATCAGCTTGTTAGCGCCAATCGGGGTTTCTTCCACCTCTTTATTGATGATCTCAAATACTCCGCAGCCTTTTTCCTTTGCCTCTGCCTCATAGCTGGCGCCCATGTTTGCCTGATACCAGGCAAGGGAATAGCCGGCAGCCTGCGTCACTCCCATGACGTGCCATGCGCCCGGTACGGCACAGCAGAACGTATGGACGCGACCCTGCGGGTCAATGGAGATTTTGCTCGTATGGGCGTAGACTACGCCGCTGGTCCCTATCGTAGTAAATGCTTTTCCGTCCTCTACCACGCCGGTTCCTACGGCGGCTGCCGCATTGTCTCCGGCGCCTCCTACGACAACTGTAGAAGTAGATAAGCCGGTCTTTTCCGCGATTTCCGGAAGGATAGTTCCGGTTACTTCCGGTGATTCGTATACCTTGGCCAGGAGATTTTTGTCAATATCCAGTTTTTCGAGGATTTCATCCGACCACTGGCGTTTTGGCACATCTAACAGCTGCATACCGGATGCATCGGACACTTCGGTTGCAAATTCGCCAGTCAGGATATAGCGCACATAATCCTTTGGAAGGAGGATATGTCTGCATTTTGCATAATTTTCCGGCTCATGATTGCGAACCCAGAGTATTTTGGAAGCGGTAAAACCGGTCATCGCAGGGTTGGCGGTAATCTCTACCAGGCGCTCCCTGCCGATTTTTTCGGTCATCTCCTCACATTCTTTTTCGGTGCGCTGGTCGCACCAGATAATAGACGGGCGGATCACCTCGCCGGCTTCGTCCAGCATGACGAGTCCGTGCATCTGTCCAGAGATGCCCAACCCCTTGATATCGTCAGCCGCTGCGCCAGAATCTTTTACTACTTTTGCAATCGTCTCCAATGCAGCGTCGCGCCAGTCTTCCGGTTTTTGCTCCGCCCAGCCGTTGTTGGGGGTATAGAGCGGATAATCTTTGCTGGCAGAGGCGATCACTTCGCCGTTTTCATCAAAAAGGACTGTTTTTGTGGAAGAAGTTCCCAAATCAATACCAATTAAATAATTCATATTTTCCTCCATGTCTTTCTTTAAGCAAATGGGTTTTCTGTCTTGTAAAGAACACCCTTTGGCTGGTTATAGCCGATTTCGTTTACATCTACGCCGATATATTTGAATACTTCATATAATTCTTTGCCAAAATGGCCAAATGCAACGGCGCCGTGATGCGGGTAGTTTCCTTCGATCAGTACATGGCGGTAGAAACGTCCCATTTCCGGAATAGCAAAAATTCCGATCGAGCCAAAGGAACGCGTTGCAACCGGGAGTACTTCGCCTTGTGCGATATATGCGCGCAGTCCGGCATCCGCCGTACTCTGCAGGCGGAAGAAAGTGATATCTCCGGGAACGATGTCTCCTTCCAGCGTACCGTTTGTCACCTCTTCCGGAAGAGAACGCGCCATGATCATCTGGTTTTTCATCTCGCAGAAAGCAAGTTTGGTGGAAGCGGTATTTCCGCAGTGGAAGCCCATAAACGTATCTTTTAAGGTGTAATCATATTTGCCCTTGATATCTTCTTCGTAGATATCCGGCGTAACTGTGTTGTTGATATCCAGCAGGGTAACTGTGTCGTTGCTGACTACGGTTCCGATAAACTCGCTTAATGCCCCATAGATATCTACCTCGCAGGATACTGGGATGCCCATTTTTGTCAGGCGGCTGTTGACATAGCATGGAACGAATCCAAACTGAGTCTGGAATGCCGGCCAGCATTTTCCTGCAATGGCAACATATTTTCTATATCCTTTATGGTCTTTGATCCAGTCGAGGAGAGTGATCTCGTATTGCGCCAGTTTGTTTAAAATCTCCGGTTTTTTATTTCCGTTTCCGAGCTCGTCGGCCATATCTTTTGCGACTTCCGGGATACGCGGGTCGTCTGCGTGGTTGTTAAACGCCTCAAACAAATCAAGTTCAGAATTTTCTTCAATCTCTACACCGAGGTTATAGAGCTGCTTGATCGGTGCGTTACATGCCAGGAAATTCAGCGGACGAGGACCGAAGCTGATGATCTTAAGATCGTTTAACGCAACGACTGCGCGGGCAATCGGCACGAATCCATGGATCATGTCGGCGCATTCCTCAGCGCTTCCTACTGGATATTCCGGGATATATGCCCGGATGTTACGCAGCTTTAAGTTGTAGCTGGCGTTGAGCATACCGCAGTATGCATCGCCGCGCCCCTGGATCAGGCCGCCGTCTTTGGAAGACTCCTCCGCTGCGGCTACAAATATCTTCGGCCCGTCAAAATGCTTTGCGAGAAGCGTTTCGGAAATCTCCGGCCCAAAGTTTCCAAGATATACGCAGAGTGCGTTGCAGCCTGCTTTTTTGATATCCTCTAACGCCTGTACCATATGGATCTCACTCTCTACGATACAGACAGGACACTCATAAATATCCTCTGCGCCATACTTGTCTGTATAAGCTTTTACTAAATTTTTCCTGCGGTTTACAGAGAGAGATTCCGGGAAACAGTCCCTGCTCACTGCAACAATACCGATTTTGATTTTTGGCATATTTTCCATGTTTTGCCTACCGTCCTTTCTGTCTTTTGATAATTTGTGCCGCCTGTGCGCAGCCTGTTATATTTCCTGTGGCCGCGCGTAGGCCAATGTCCCGCAGAACTGTTGCGGACATTTTCTTGTGTTGTCAAATACAGACAACCACATTACACCTATTTTAGTATATCCAAGGCAATTTTGCAATAAAAAAGTGCGGAAAGAGGGCGGGGTTTTGTGAAAATTTTACAACATTTTTCGTCCGCTCCGCTTTATGTCCTGACATGGTCTGCCGGCCAGGGGACAGGCGGTTTTTATTTTAGAAAGACAAACTCGTTTAAGTCAAACAGGTGGCGTCCTTCAAATGCCCAGGTAAATGATCCGGATACTTTTTGACGTATGACAAAATAGACGGCGTGGCGCCCTTCTGCTTTTTTGAGCACTGCGCTGTAAATTCCGTCGTCTGTCCCAACCTCACAGCTTCCGAGAAATATGCCGTTTTCCGGATCGTCTAACATGACGTCCGCGGCCGCCTCGCTCCCTCTTCCGGAGGTGTGCAAAAGAAGTTTCATTGTCTTGCTGCTGTTGTCTGTGCCAAAGTCAAAATATTTATAGCCGACGACGCAGCCGTCAGTGATATTGGTCACAGAAAAGACAAACGGGTTTTTTTCTGTGATAAGGCAGCCTCCCGTCAGATAACAGGCGGTATCAGCGCTTTGCTTTTCATAGGGATCCAATGATTCCTCAAAGCCGAGAGAGGTCATTTCTACTGGCGGGATAGAGCCGTCCGGCAGGATCTTTATTTTTTCCACGCAGCCTCTTCTGGACATAATGCTCCCATTGGTCATGCGGTGGTAGAAGATATACCATTGCCCGTTGATCTCACAGATTGAGCCGTGATTGTTGCCGCCGGGATAGTCCACGCCGTTATCAATGATATAGCCGCGGTAAGTAAACGGACCTGTGGGGGATTTTGACGTCATGTAGGCAAGACGGCTTCCACGGTTTGGGGAGTAGATCAGATAATAGGTATCGCCAATCTTTCGCGGGGAGCACGCCTCAAAAAATCCGCTTTCTTCTTCCTGCGGCAGAGATGGTATGATACGCTCAATACAGCTGCCTGGCAAGATTTCATACATATTTTCCGGATTGATCTCTACCATATAGGAGCGTGTAAAACCACAATACATAAACACCCTTCCGTCGTCGTCCACCAGTACGCCCGGGTCGATAAAGCTTCCTCGATCATAAATCTCATCATTTTCATGATATTCATAGCGCTGCAGCAGGCGGAACGGCCCTTCCGGGCGGTCTGATTCCGCCACGCAGCCAGGGGAATCTACTATGTAGACATAGAGATAATATTTTCCGTCTTTTTCTACTACATCCGGGGCATATAATTGCCTGTCCGCCCAGTCTGTGTCTGCGGCATGGTCCCTGTCGGCGCGGGTGTGGAAGGCGTCGCCGTGGCAGATCCAGTGATTCAAGTTGTCAAGGGGGGCGCTCCAGACTTTCAGCTTATAGTCGCAAAAGGAGTCGGATGCTTTTCGGTCGTGAGAACCGTAGATATAGAGACGGCCGCCAAAGACTCTTGGCTCGCCGTCAGGGATGTATTCCCAATTTGGTAAATAAGGATTTGCCATAAAAACCTCCGTTCTGCCGATTTACGGCATCATTTTTAGAGTAGTATAGCATGAAACGCTTTTCTTGTGTAGCAGAGAAGTGGAGAAGCCTTCGGCGCGGTCTGATGGGACAGCGGAAAAAACTAACTTTTTTTCGTGCAATTTCCAGTGAAATGTTGTATAATGAAAAACAGGCTGGGAAACCGGATGGCAGTCCGGTTTCTGGATCTATAGACAACTATGTTTAGGAAAGGATGGAGAAGGAATGGCACAGAACAGATTGATTGGGGATTATCCGGTAATTGGGATCCGTCCTGCTATTGACGGCAGGAGAGGACCTTTGAAAGTCCGCGAGTCACTGGAAGAGCAGACGATGAATATGGCAAAAAGCGCAGCAGAGCTTTTTCGCAGGAATCTGACATATTCTAATGGCGAGCCGGTAAAGGTTATTATTGCAGATACGACGATCGGGCGCGTGGCGGAGGCGGCCGCATGTGCTGATAAGTTCAGGAAAGCAGGGGTAGACATTACCCTGACGGTAACGCCTTGCTGGTGTTACGGTTCTGAGACAATGGACATGGATAAGACGACGATTAAAGGTGTCTGGGGATTTAATGGAACAGAACGGCCGGGTGCAGTCTATCTCGCGGCAGTGCTTGCAGGACATGCGCAGAAGGGGCTTCCCGCATTTGGCATCTATGGCAGGGACGTACAGGATGCAGACGCCGTAGAGATACCGGAGGATGTGCAGGTTAAGCTGCTTCGCTTTGGGCGTGCGGCGGTCGCAGCGGCGACGATGCGTGGAAAATCTTATCTGCAGATTGGTTCCGTGACGATGGGGATCGCAGGATCTATCATTGACCCGGCATTCATAGAGGAGTATCTGGGAATGCGCGTGGAATCAGTGGACGAGGTGGAGATCATCCGCCGTATGTCTGAGGGGATTTACGATGAAGAAGAATTTCAGAAAGCGCTCGCATGGACGAAAAGCTATTGCAAGGAAGGCTTTGATAAGAATCCAGATTTCGTAAAGAAGAGTGATGAACAGAAGGAAAAAGATTGGGAATTTGTGGTTAAGATGATGTGTATCATCAAAGACCTGATGAATGGCAACCCGAACCTTCCGGAGGGAAGGGAAGAGGAGGCAGTCGGACATAACGCGCTGGCGGCAGGATTCCAGGGGCAGAGGCAGTGGACGGATTTTTATCCGAACGGAGACTTTGCAGAGGCGCTGTTAAATTCTTCCTTTGACTGGAATGGGGCAAGAGAGCCTTATATCCTGGCGACTGAAAATGATACGCTGAATGGGATTGGTATGCTGTTTATGAAGCTTTTGACCGGAAGGGCGCAGATTTTTGCGGACGTCCGCACGTATTGGAGCCCGGAGGCAGTGAAGCGGGCAACCGGCTATGAACTTGAGGGGATTGCAAAGGAAGCGGGAGGTTTCCTGCACCTGATCAATTCCGGCGCGGCATGTCTTGACGCCTGCGGCGAGGTAAAAGATGCAGAGGGCAATGGTGTGATGAAGCCGTTCTGGGAGATGACGGAGGAAGATCAGAAGGCCTGCCTGGCAGCGACAGAGTGGTGTGCGGCGGATAATGGCTACTTCCGCGGCGGCGGGTTTTCTTCCCGCTACCTGACCAGGGCAGAAATGCCGGTGACGATGATCCGCCTGAATCTGGTGAAAGGGTTAGGACCGGTGCTTCAGATCTGTGAGGGATATACAGTACAGCTTCCGGACGAGGTTTCCGATAAACTCTGGAAGCGCACGGATTACACATGGCCTTGTACATGGTTTGCACCGCGCATTACAGGCGAGGGCGCATTTAAGACAGCATATGATGTGATGAATAACTGGGGGGCAAACCATGGTGCGATCAGTTACGGACATATCGGCGCCGACCTGATCACACTGGCTTCCATCTTGCGGATCCCGGTATGTATGCACAATGTGCCGGAGGAGGATATTTTCCGTCCGGCGGCATGGAATGCCTTTGGAATGGACAAAGAAGGGCAGGATTACCGCGCCTGTGCAGCATATGGGCCATTATATAAATTATAATATAATGTAAGAGTCCGGCTGCAAAGCGGGAGTATGGATATCTGGCGGATACGCACAGGGGCATTTTCGTGCTGACAACTGGCGGGAATGCCCGATTTATACAGAAAATACGGCGGCTTGCCAGAGACAGGGAAAAGGAGTACAGAGGTGGCAGAAATTGTAGTTGGAATATCAGATATAAAGGTTGCCAAAGGAGACAATACGATTGTCACTTATGCGCTTGGCTCGTGCGTCGGAGTCTGTCTGTATGATGAAGTGACCGGCGTGGGCGGGATGCTCCATGCCATGCTTCCTGATTCAAATCAGGCGTTGGAAGCGTTTCGGCCGGAAAAATATGTTGATTCCGGAATCCCTATCCTGCACAGGATGGTATGCAGGATGGGAGCCGACAGAAGAAGGCTCAAGGCAAAATTATTTGGCGGTGCAAAAATGTTTCAATATGCAGTTTCAACAGAGACAACGGATATTGGAACTGCCAATGTACTTATGGCAAGGGAATCTCTCCGGCGTATGGGCGTTGCGCTGGTGACAGAAGTGACTGGAGGCGAGGTGGGAAGGACCATTCGGTTTAATCCATCAGACGGCTCTGTACATATTCGCGCCACTGATAATACGGAGCAAAATGTATAGGGAGGCTCCGCACATATTCGCACTGTTGATAATATGGAGTTGAAGCTTCTGGAAGAAATGACACCTGCAGAAGCTCCGTACATATTCACACTGCTGATAATATGGAGCGAAAATGGATAGGAAGGTTAGCTGTTCATTGACCGTTTATGGCAAAAGAGGTATACTGGAAGAGATGTGATTTTGCAAAATTTTAAAACAGGAGGATATATATTATGAAGTTTTTTGTTGACACAGCAAAGATTGAGGACATCAAGAAAGCAAATGAGATGGGTGTGATCTGCGGAGTGACCACGAACCCGTCCCTGATCGCAAAAGAAGGAGGCAGGAGCCAGGAAGATGTATTAAAAGAGATCGCAAGCATTGTTGACGGTCCAATCAGCGGCGAGGTCAAGGCGACGACGGTAGATGCGGAAGGCATGATCGCGGAAGGAAGAGAAATCGCAAAACTCCATCCCAATATGGTAGTGAAAATACCTATGACAGTGGAGGGATTAAAGGCTACGAAAGTCCTCGCAAGCGAGGGAATCAAATGTAATGTAACGTTAATCTTTACTGCAAACCAGGCTTTGCTTGCAGCCAGAGCGGGAGCTGCTTATGTCTCTCCGTTCCTCGGACGTCTGGACGATATCTCCATGCCAGGGATTGACCTGATCGAGCAGATTGCGGCAATCTTTGCAAATTATCCGGAAATTGATACGGAGATCATTGCTGCAAGCATCCGTAATCCAATCCATGTCACAGACTGCGCGCTGGCGGGTGCGGATATTGCGACGGTTCCATATGGGGTGATCGAACAGATGACAAAGCATCCGTTGACAGAACAGGGGATTGCTAAGTTCCAGGCTGATTACAAAGCGGTATTTGGCGAATAGAGTGGTCAGGTCATTGTGAAGCTGTCAAAAAAATAGAATATTGTACAGACCGCGCCAATATAGCGTGGAAAGGAAGATCGCGTAATTGCCGCAGATAAGGCAGTATGCGAAGGAAAAGACGGTTTTTCATCCTACAGGCTTGCGCCAGCGCTGCGGCCGCAGACCTGTCCGATACAGAAGGCAGCGCAGAAATGAGGAAAACTATGGACACATTAGCGTTAAAGAAAACTGCGAATGAAGTGCGCAAGGGGATTGTGACTGCAGTACACAGTGCGAAGTCCGGCCATCCGGGCGGTTCTTTATCCGCAGCAGATATTTTAACTTATCTTTATTTTGAAGAGATGAACATTGATCCGAAGGATCCGAAAAAGAAAGACAGGGATCGTTTTGTCCTGTCAAAAGGGCATATTGCCCCGGCATTATATTCCACTCTGGCAAACAGGGGATTTTTCCCGGCAGAGGATCTGAAAACACTGCGCCATGTGGGTTCTTATCTTCAGGGACATCCGGATATGAAGCATATTCCGGGAGTGGATATGTCAAGCGGTTCTCTGGGACAGGGCGGTTCCGCTGCAGTGGGCATGGCGCTTGCTGGAAAGCTCGACGGAGCGGACTACCGGGTATATTGCCTTTTCGGTGATGGTGAAATTCAGGAGGGGCAGGTCTGGGAGGCAGCGATGTTTGCCGGCGCCAGGAAATTAGATAATCTTGTATTTATCGTAGATAATAATGGCCTGCAGATAGACGGAAATATCGAAGATGTATGTTCTCCCTATCCGATTGCAGATAAGTTTAAAGCGTTTAATTTCAATGTGATTGAGATTGACGCCCATGATTTTGAGCAGATTGACGCAGCTTTTAAGAAAGCAAGACAGACCAAGGGACAGCCGACTGCCATTGTTGCAAAGAGCATAAAAGGGAAAGGGGTTTCTTTTATGGAGAATCAGGCAGGCTGGCATGGGACAGCCCCGAATGACGAACAGTTCGCGCAGGCGCTGGCAGACCTTGATAAAATCGGTGAAAGCTTATAGAAAAGCGGATAGGAGGAAGAAATGGCAGATGTTAAGAAAATTGCTACAAGAGAAAGTTATGGTAATGCGCTTGCAGAGTTAGGAAATGAATATCCGGATCTGGTTGTCCTGGACGCAGATCTGGCTGCCGCAACAAAAACGGGTATCTTCAAAAAAGCATTTCCGGACAGGCATATTGACTGTGGTATTGCAGAGAGCAATATGGTTGGTATTGCGGCAGGCCTGGCAGCGGCTGGGAAAATTCCATTTGTCAGCTCCTTTGCCATGTTTGCGGCGGGACGTGCCTTTGAGCAGGTTCGCAATTCCGTAGGTTATCCAAAATTAAATGTAAAAATCGGAGCAACCCATGCCGGGATTTCTGTCGGAGAGGACGGGGCGACCCACCAGTGCTGTGAAGACCTTGCGCTGATGCGCACAATCCCGGGAATGGTAGTTATGAACCCGTCAGATGATATCGAGGCAAAGGCGGCAGTAAAAGCAGCGTTAGACCATCAGGGACCGGTTTACATCCGTTTTGGAAGGCTGGCAGTGCCGGTGATCAATGACAGGCCGGATTATCAATTTGAGATTGGAAGAGGCGTTACCCTTCGGGAAGGAAAAGATGTGACGCTGATCGCTACCGGTCTTGAGGTTGCCGAGGCTTTGGAAGCTGCGGGAAAGCTGGAAAAGGATGGAATCGATGCCAAAGTGATCAATATCCATACATTGAAGCCTCTCGATGAGGATTTGGTAGTAGCTGCAGCGAAAGAGACAGGCAAAGTGGTCACGATAGAAGAGCATTCCGTGATTGGAGGATTGGGAAGCGCTGTCTGTGACTGCCTTTCCCAGAAAGCGCCGACAAAAGTGCTAAAAATAGGCGTGAATGATACGTATGGCGAGTCCGGTCCGGCGACCGAGCTGATCAAAAAATACGGATTAGATTCAGAAGGGATATATAACAAAGTAAAAGCATTCCTGTAAAAGCGTGAAAAAATAAATGAATCTGGAAAAAAGGGCACCACTATGTTTCAAAGCCCTCCTTTAGGAGGGCTTGCAATTTCTTATTCCATAAAAAGAGCCCTGCCTTCTGTTTACAAAACAGAGGGCAGGGCTCTTTGCCATAGGGGGATTTAGGCGACCTGCCTGTGATAGGGAGATGTCCTGGTAAAACGAAAGAGGATTTTTGGAAAAAAAACAGGACATACCTGTGTTACACTTTATTGCGAGGCAGACAGTGTCCTGCAGATTATGGGAGTTTTATCACAATGTGACAATTCCTTAAAATCATGTGCGATAGAAAGGAGGCAAGAGGTAACATCCCCTTTTGAAAGGGCTTTAGCAGAATGTGGACACTTGGCTGCAGGAATTTTGGGTTATCTTGTGCTGGGCGTCACAAATAGCGAAGCTGCGCATCGCTTTTGTGGCAAGATGAGAAATCGTATTTACGAATTTTTTATCCTTGCTTCCGCAAGGAGGTATCGCCGCCGCACAAAAAATGTAAAGCAAATCACATGTGCAGAGCGAATCACATATGCAGAGCGAATTGTATACGCAGAGCGAATTACATGTGCAAAGCGAATTGTATACGCAAAGCGAATTGCATACGCAGAGCGAATTGCATATGCAAAGCGAATTGTATACGCAGAGCGAATTGTATACGCAAAGCGAATTGTATATGCAAAGCGAATTGCATATGCAAAGCGAATTGCATACGCAGAGTAAATTACATATGCAGAGCGAACTGCATACGCAGAGCCAATGATATTCGCTTGGAATAAGAGATTAAAATGAAATAGTAGGAGATGAGAAAAGGATATGAAACGATTGAAGAAAAAAGTTATTGCAATGCTTTTAGTATGCTCCATGAGTATTACTGCGACAGGCATTTATACAAAACAGGCAGAAGCAGGACTGCTTACATGGCTGGCAAAGAAAGCGGTCAAATCAAAAGTTTCCCGCACGATTGCCAGTAAAGTTGTGACAACAGCAAAAAACGCATATAAAAATAAACAAAATTCATTTAGAGTCAGTACAAAATCTCGG
The DNA here is from genome assembly GCA_947589455.1 of uncultured Lachnospiraceae bacterium. GTDB lineage: Bacteria > Bacillota > Clostridia > Lachnospirales > Lachnospiraceae > Butyribacter. The sequence goes on from CANQCD010000001.1 coordinate 50,604, forward strand.
TCAATCCACGTGAAAAAGACTGTAAAATTAAAACCGTTTTTGTGTTATGGCAATACAATCACGTGGAAATCTTCTAACAAGAAAATTGCTACTGTCTCTTCCGACGGCGTGGTAAAAGGGCAGGGCGTCGGGGTGGCAGTCATTACTGCAGTGCCAAGTATCAGCAAACTGGTCTCTAAGATTAAGATTACAGTGAAGGGATATCCTACGCTTTACCGCACGAAGAGTATGACAGAAGGAAAAACAAAGTTATATTATATTGATACTGCGGTCAAGGTGACGTCAAGCAAACCTTCTTGCGTAAAGGCTTCCCTGCCGTATGAGGGCAGTGTTAAATTAGTCGCTAAATCTGCAGGTAAGTGTAAGATTACGATAGTAAAATCAAATACCCAGGTTGTGGTTATCACGGTAAAAGTCAAGAAGAAACCAGAGAAGCCAAAGCCGACAAAAACACCGAAGCCGACAAAAACACCGAAGCCGACAAAAACACCAAAACCAACGGAAACACCAGAGTCAACAGAGACGCCGGAACCAACGAAAACGCCAAAACCAACAGAAACACCAGGATCAACGGAAACACCGGCGCCATTGACAACGCTGGAGCCGACGGAAACGCCAGAGCCGACGGAAACGTCAGAATCGACGGAAACGTCAGAGCCGATGGATACAGCGCAGCCAACTGACGCGGACACAGCTGATTCCTAAAGACGTCAGCGAGTAGTTAATTTGCAAATGATCCCGGCCTGCTATTGCAGGAGAATGGGTGGAAGATGCAGAGATTACAGAAGGCAGGAGCAGGCAACAACGCTCCTGCCTGTTTTTGTCAATTCGCAAGAATGTGCGAAGCACACTTTGCTCTTTTGCCGACTTGCAAAAAGCGAGGTGAAAAGTCTATTATTGTTCTGGTAATACGGCAGAAACTGTGATAAGATATACAGGTATATCCAGAATATGGTTTTCAAGAAGGAGGAAGGGTATGTTTGACCGGCTGACAAGAAAAGATATTGAAAAGATGGAAGAAGAGATAGAACACCGTAAGCTGGTTGTCCGAAGGCAGGCGCTGGAGGATGTGAAGGAAGCGAGGGCGCACGGCGATCTGAGTGAAAACTTTGAGTACAAGGCGGCGAAGAAGTTTAAGAACGAAAATGAGAGCAGAATCCGGTATCTGGAAAAAATGATCAAGACAGCGCAAATCGTGGAGGATGAGTCGGCAGAGGGAGAAGTGGGGTTAAATGATACCGTCCTTTTATATCTGGAGGAAGAGGAATGTGAGGAGGAGTATAAGATCGTTACGACGATCCGCTGCAATGCCCTGGAAAACAAAATCAGTATCGAATCTCCGCTGGGAAGCGCCATGATGGGACGCAGGCCGGGAGACCGCATTTATATTAATGTGGACGGAGAAAACGGGTATTATGCGCAGATCCGGGAAGTGAAAAAAAGTGATGATGAATCAGAGCAGATCAGCGGATATTAAGCGTATAAGTTCAGCAGAGCCAATCCATTAAAAAACAAAGGAATGAGGTAATGGTATGGAATATCAAAAGTTAAGTAAAAAAGCATTTGGATGTATGTTTGTCAGCGAGATATTGCTGGCATTGCTCACAACGGTTATATTCAGCATAATATGGATTTTTTTTAAGGAGGTGGGGACGCCGTTTCCTATTACTATGATCTATGGGATTTTGCTGGCCGTTGTCTGGTGCGGCAGTATTTTGGCGCCGTTTGTGCGTTATCAGAGGTATCGCTACCGTTTTTCAGAAGAGGATATTGATGTCAGGGAGGGCGTTTTGTTTATCCACCGGGATATTGTGCCGATTGAGCGCCTGCACAAGGTGGCGTTGGAAAGCGGTCCGGTGGACAGGATCTTTGGCTTGTCTAAAGTGATCGTTACGACAGCTGGCGGCGATGTGACAATCCGTTTTCTGGAGCTTTCTGTGGCAGAGCAGATTGTCAGCCGTCTGAAGACGAGGATCAATCAATATGCAGTGGAGAAAAGAGAGGGCTGAAAATGGATGTGAAGAGAGATGGCTTCCGGCTGCGAAATCATTTTTCCTATGTGATTGAGCAGATGTGGGGAGCGCTTGTTGTATTGTTTTTTCTTATGCTGGGCAATACAGAGACGATCGAACTGGGAAAAGAGATGATACGGGAGGGAAATATCTTTTTGGGGCTTCTGATAGCGGGAGGGGCTTTCCTGCTGCTCCTTTTTATCTGCCTGTGGCACATTCTGCGTTGGTATAAAACGACGATCACAATACAGGACGGCGCTGTTATTTATGAGCGACGGACATGGAACCGCAGGGTGAATCATATTGCAGTGGTAAATATCTCAAATATCAATTTGGAGCAGAATCTTTTTGAGAGGATTGTGGGAACCTGTAAAGTGAAATTAGATACCAGCAGCCTGTCGACAGCAAACAAAACAGATTTACAGATCGTGTTAAAAAAGCGGGACGCCGAGTGGATGAAACGGACGCTTGTGCAGATGATACAGGAGGTTTCCGATGAAAAAAATGCAGCGGTGGTTCCGGGAGCCGGTGCGCAGGCAGGGAGCGGAATGACAGCAGTTCCGGGAGCCGGTGCACAGGAAGGGAGCGGAATGACAGCAGTTCCGGGAGCCGGTGCACAGGAAGGGAGCGGAATGACAGCGGTTCCGGGAGCCGGTGCACAGGAAGGGAGCGGAATGACAGCGGTTCCGGGAGTTGGTGCACAGGAAGGGAGCGGAATGACAGTGGTTCCGGGAGTTAGCGTACAGGCAGAAAGCGGAATGACACATGGGATGGAAATGCCTGATAACCGCATCGGTTTAAATCCTGCATTGGAAAATCATCTTTCTCTGGATGATGACAATATGGAATTTGATATTCAGTATTCTGCTTTTGAGATTATAAGGAATACCTTTCTGAGCACATCGATATTGAGCTGGCTGGTCATCATCGGAGGTATTATTTTTTGTTCCATCGGCGATATAACTCTCTTTTTGGGAGAGGAAGCGGCAGATCTCGGGGCAGTGCTCGGCGCGTGGCTTGTTTGGATCCTCCTTATTAGCTCTTTTGCCTGGGAGATAGTAAAGCGCGCCCTGGCAGATTTTCGATTCCGTGCGAGAAGGGACACAGATAAGATCTACGTGAGCTGCGGTCTCTTAAAAAAGAAAAAATATACAGTACCCGTCAATAAAATCAATGCCGTAACGCTGCATTATACGCTTTTGGGGCGATTGTTCCGGAAGGCGTCGATCAAGGTGATCAATATCGGCGGCGAGGGAGAAGACGTGGATGGGATGAAATTTCTTTTGTCTGATTCCTATTCGGAATTGACAAGAAAAATGAAAATTCTCCTGCCGGAATATCAGCTTCCTGAACTCAAAAGATTAAAACGGCCTCCTTTCAAAAGTTTTTTGTTATCCTGCGCTGTCAGTCTTTTGATCGGGGGATGTTTTCTGCTTGTCCTGCAGGCGGGCATAGGGCTGCTGCCTGGTGTGATGACAGCAGAAGAACAGGGACAGGCAATGCAGTGGGCATATCTTTGCGCGGGCGCGGTGATCTTTATCAAGGTTTGCCTGAGCTTTCTGTCATACCGCGCTGCAGGGATTTATCACGGAGAACAGATGGTTTTATCGAGAGGGATATTTTCCCGCGTAGTGTTGTCGATTCCGTATGAGAGGATCCAGTATGTCCATACAGAACAGAGTCCGCTTCAGAAGCTGCTGCACTTAAACAGGGGGTATATAAAAATACTTGCAAGTGCATTTAGCAATGAACAAATGATCGGTGTATTTGAGGAAGAACAATATTCTGTACTGGCAGAAAAGCTGAGACAGACTTATTAAGAGAGGGACATTATGTATATTACGACATATAGCAAGATACATTTTACGCCGTTAGAGCCAAAGCAGGAGGAAATCCTCGTGGAGGACATCGCACATGCCCAATCTCTGATGACCAGAGCCAACGGGCATTTTCCGGAATTTTATTCTGTGGCGCAGCACAGCCTGGCCTGCGGGAAAGAAGCGGAGGCGAGAGGATATTCTGACAGGCTGGTGCTTGCCTGCCTGGTGCATGACGGAAGCGAGGCTTATTTATCAGATATCACAAGACCGGTAAAAAGTGTATTAAAGGGTTATCGGAAGGCAGAAAAGATATTGCAGGATGCAATATACTGCCGCTTTCTGGGAAGCGTGCTGACAGAGGAGGAAAACCTGGCGGTCAAGCGCGTTGACGACGCCTGCCTGTATTATGAATTTTTGCATTATATGGGAGAAAAACTGATGTCGGAAGCGCCGGAAAAATATAGCGATATGATATTTGAGACAAGAGATTTTAAAACAGTGGAAAGGGAACTTGCAGAACAGATTGTTAAATACTGGCAAAAGATTTAACAGAGGACTGCAGTTAGGAGGTTAGCTTGAAAAAAGCTTTGCTGGTAACCAGGGTGAGCGGATTTATCCCGCAGCATGAGATGAATAATGTGAAAATTTTGCAGGAGATGGGATACGAAGTGCATTATGCCACAAATCTGAAGACCGTAGTATATGGAAAAGATAATAAAAGGCTGGAAGGAACTGGGATCATCACGCATCAGATTGATTTTTGCCGTTCTGTTAAATACCGGGAGATAAAAAAAGCGTATCATCAGCTCGCAGAACTGATCGAGGAACAGGAATTTGCCCTGATACACTGCCATATGCCGGTAAGCGGCGTGCTGACCAGGCTGGCGGCAGAAAAGGCGCGCCGCCGCGCCAGACATAAGGGGGACGAAGATCAGGGCAAAGGGCAGGCAAAACGGACGCCAGTCCTCTATACGGCGCATGGCTTTCATTTTTGTAAAGGCGTGCCGCTTAAAAACTGGCTGTATTATCCTGTGGAGCGGCATATGGCGCGTTATACAGACAGGCTGGTGACGATCAATGATGAGGATTATATGCGGGCGCAGAAATTTCCTGTCCGTGGGAAAGCAGTTAAGACGAGCGGCGTGGGAGTCCGTTTAGAACGGTTTGCGCCCTGGCAGAAAAAAACATGGGCGGTGGAGCGCGGGGCGGGGGATGAAGACGTCCGCAAACGCTATGGAATCCCTGAAAATGCCAGGATCATGGTAAGCGTCGGGGAACTGGCGCCGGGAAAAAATAATATAACGGCGGTGGAAGCGCTTGCAGAGCTGCGCGATCTCAATCTGTTTTATCTGGTCTGCGGAGAAGGATCGATGGAAGAAACTCTGCGCAGGCGGGCGGAAGAACTGGGAATAGAGCGGCATGTCATTTTTGCAGGCTATGTAGATAATACCCCGGAGGTTTTACAACAATGCGACTGCTTTGTATTTCCATCCGTAAGAGAGGGACTGCCGGTAGCGGTGATGGAAGCCATGGCTGTCGGGCTGCCGATCGTTGCTTCCGATATACGCGGCATCCGGGATTTGATTACACATGCAAAAGGCGGTTATCTGGCACAGGGCTTTTCTCCAGAGGAGTATGCGGTCAAGATCAGGAGACTGTTTACAGAAAAAGATGGAAAAAGCGCGGTGCCAAGAGAAATTCGCAGGAAGCAGATGGGGCTTTGGAACAGGGAACGGGTAAAAAAATTTTCCCTGGAGGTTGTAGACGCGCAGATGCGGGCGATTTATCAGGAAGTGGAACGCGAGTTTTTGTGATAAACAGGATAGATAATATGAAGTGACCTCGCATTTGTAGGTTCGTGGATTTACCTGTATACTAAAGTTTGTAACGAACAATG
>CANQCD010000002.1 GCA_947589455.1 uncultured Lachnospiraceae bacterium
AAGGTGACAGTCACTGCGGACAATGTGGATACCTATCTGGACGCCGTTGAGGCAGCGGCAGGCAAGGAAGCTGTCAAGGCGCTCCAGTCTGAGGCGGAAAAACAGGCAAAGGAAATGACAGATGCGCAGGCGCAAAAGATGGTAGAAGGCCTGCCGGACGATATAAAAGACGCCCTGGATAATCCGTCAAAATTAAAGACATGCCAGGAGCTGTTAAAAAGCCAGGGGCAGAAAAAAGCAGCCAAACAGATGACAAAGAAAAATCTAAAAGCGCTGTATCAGATTAACGAGGTGCGCATTCCACAGATCAATGTCGCCCTGGGAAACTTAAAAACAGAGATCACAGTGGCAAAGCAGGTTTTAAAACAGGTGGAAAAGGCGATCAAGTCTGCGGAGAACCGGTATGAGCAGGTAGAGCAGGGGAAAATTACCGCCGCCGCCGCATTTGGCACGGCAAACGCCCAGTTAAACAGCGCCAGGAACACTTTAGATTCCAGTGAGAAGGAATTAAAAGAAGGACGGGATTCTTTTGAAAAGTCAAAGAAAGAAGCATTAAAGAATGCAAACCTGGATGAACTCCTGACGGTAGAGAAGCTTTCCGGAATCCTGTCAGCAGAGAATTTTTCAATGCCCGCCGGTTATATCAGTGAAGATGGGACACAATATCTGATCAAAGTCGGCGAGGAATATGGAAGCATCGACGCGATGAAAGACACTGTTTTGTGCAAAGTAGACGATGTGGGGGACGTCCGCCTGTCTGATGTGGCAAATGTGACAATGGTAGATGATTCAGAAGACTCCTATGGGCGCGTCAACGGAAATGATGCAGTTTTGCTGAGTATTTCAAAATCAAGTACAGCGGGGACGTCCACCGTTGCAAAGGGATGCAATGAAAAGCTAAAGGAGCTTGAAAAAGAATATGACGGGCTGCATTTTATGAACCTGATGGATCAGGGCGAATATATTGGGCTGATCATTGACTCGGTATTATCCAATCTGATGTGGGGAGCGCTTTTGGCAATTCTTGTCCTGTTTTTGTTTTTAAGGGATATCAAGCCGACAGTGATCGTTGCGTTCAGCATTCCGCTCAGCGTCCTGTTTGCCGTTGTACTGATGTATTTTACAAACATTACATTAAATATCATCTCCCTTTCCGGGCTGGCGCTCGGCGTGGGGATGCTGGTGGACAATTCGATCGTCGTGATTGAAAATATCTACCGGCTGCGGAGTAAAGGCGTATCGGCGGCAAGGGCTGCCGTGATGGGGGCGAACCAGGTCGGCGGCGCGATTTTTTCTTCCACGTTGACAACGATCTGTGTTTTTTTGCCGATCGTGTTTACAGATGGAATCACAAGGCAGGTCATGCAGGATATGTGTTTGACGATCGCTTACAGTTTGAGCGCCAGCCTGGTGGTAGCGCTGACGCTGGTGCCATCCATGGGCGCTGTGGCGCTGAAAAATGCAAAGGTGAAAAAGCACCGTGTGTTTGATGCGGTGGTGACAGGATATGGGAGGGTGCTCCGCTTTTTCCTGCGCTTTAAGATTATTCCGGTTGCGGTGGCAGTGGGGCTTTTGGTATTTTCTATTATCCGCGTCATACATATGGGAATTGTATTTGTGCCGTCAATGGGAAGCGAGCAGCTCTCGGCAAGTCTGACGATGGATGCGGAGGCCACGCAGAAAGAGGATTATGCGCTGGCGGATAAAATTGCCGAAGAGATCAAAAAAATCGAGGGCGTAGACACAGTAGGAGTTATGAAGGGAAACGCCGGGATGTCCCTTGCGGCAAACGCAGATAAAAATTATAGTTTTATGATTCTTTTAAAAGAAGAGTATGCCAATCAGAACAAAGAGATTGCCGCCAAAATGGAAAAAGTGTTCCAGGATAATCAATGTGAAGATTTTTCCGTATCAGAGTCCAACATGGATATGTCGGCTATGATGGGATCGGGTCTGGAAGTTAATATTTCTGGAAAGGATACCGAAAAATTGCTTGCCATCAGTGAGGACGTCATGAAGATGGTCGGTCAGATCAAAGGGTTTGACGACATTTCAAACGGGCAGGAAGAGGGAGATAAGGAGATTGCTGTCAAAGTGGATAAAGACAAGGCGATGCGTCTGGGGCTGACGGTTGCGCAGATCTATACGGAGCTTGCCGACAAGCTTACGACAGAAAAATCTTCAACAACCCTGACTGTGGGAAATAACGAGTACGACGTCATTCTTGTTGACGAGAGGAAAGAATTAGACACAGATAACCTGCTGGATTATCAATTTGAGTCGACAATGGTTGACAGCCAGGGGAAACAAAAGACGAAAAAGCACAAATTAAAGGAGTTTGCCAAATTAGAAGAGGGAAAGAGCGTTGCCTCTGTCAACCGGGAAAATCTGGTAAATTATGTGCAGGTTACGGCAGAGACGCAGGACGGTTACAACACAACGCTGTTGAGCCGCGACCTGCAGGATAAGATCGATCAGTACGATCTGCCGGATGGATATGAGATCGCGATCCAGGGTGAGACGGAGACAAATGCGGAGATGTTAAATAATATGCTGCTCATGATCGGGCTTGCCATTATCATGATCTATCTGATCATGGTCGCACAGTTTCAGGGGCTTTTGTCGCCGTTTATCGTGCTGCTCACGATTCCGCTCGCCTTTACCGGCGGCCTGATCGCACTCCTGATCACAGGAGAGCAGCTTTCTGTCATGGCGCTGATGGGATTTTTAGTGCTTGCCGGCGTCGTAGTAAACAATGGTATCGTATTTGTGGATTATACCAATAAGCTGCGCCTGAATGGATCAGAAAAAAGGGAGGCACTGGTGCTTGCCGGACAGACGCGTATGCGTCCGATCTTTATGACAGCGCTGACGACGATCCTTGCAATGTCTGTGCTGGCAGTCAGCACAGATTCGACCGCTGCGATGAGCAGGGGGATGGCGATCGTCACGATTGGCGGCCTGGCATATGCGACATTGATGACGTTGTTTATCGTTCCGGTATTTTATGATATTTTTTACCGCAGGAAATTAAAAAAAGTAGATTTGGGAGATGAGGAAACTCTGGATGAAGTGGATGACATCGTGTGAAAAATCATGCCGATGCGCTGATGATTTCCATTGATAAATCTGCAAAGAAAACGAGTTCTATGCAGCGTTCACAGGATTGTTAAGTGAAGCGGCGCTTTGCTTTTAATAGCATTCCAGCGCACAAAACGCAAAGCGAATCAATTTGCAGAGCGAATAAGAAAAGAAAAAGAAAGCCATACTATACCTGAAATAACCAGTGTTTTAGCAAGATGCAAAACAGGGAAAGAGGTATCGTATGGCTTTTAAACAAAAAGGAAAACAGAGTATATCTTTTGAAAATCCTCCGGTTATTACCGGCGCGGCTTCCGTTGTAGGAAAAAAGGAAGCAGAGGGGCCGTATGGCAAATATTTTGATATCATAGAAGAAGATTCTAAACTGGGGGAGGATACGTGGGAGGAAGCAGAGGCGAAGCTTCAGGAGACGGCAGCTAAAAAAGCGATTCAGAGCGCAGGCCTGAAAACAAAAGATATCCGGTATATGGTAGCGGGGGATCTGCTGGGGCAGCTCATGGCGTCTTCCTTTGGACTGTCTGATTTGGAAATCCCGCTGTTTGGCGTATATGGAGCGTGTTCTACAATGGGGGAGTCGCTGGGGATTGCCTCGATGATCGTTGACGGGGAGTTTGCAGAGCACGTTCTTGCGATCACTTCCAGTCATTTTGCCAGTGCGGAAAAACAGTTCCGTTTTCCGCTTGGCTATGGAAACCAGCGGCCAAAAGCCGCAACCTGGACAGTGACTGGCAGCGGCGCGATCATAGTCAGCCGTTCTGTCCGGAAAAAAGAATTGCAGGAAAAAGCGGAGTATGACCGCGTGTCGGACAGGGCGAAGGCAGAGAAAGGCAAGGTAAAGATCAAAGGGATCACAACCGGAAAAATAGTAGATTATGGCGTAAAAGACAGCATGAATATGGGCGCCTGCATGGCTCCGGCGGCAGGAGAGGTGATCGTGCAGAATTTTGCAGACTTTGGCTGCCAGCCAGAATTTTATGACAAGATCATTACGGGCGATTTAGGAAAGGTTGGAAAGGATATCCTGATCGATTTTGTCCGCACGAAAGGCTATGATATAGAAAGGCAATACATGGACTGCGGAATTGAGATTTATGGGGAGAGCCAGAATGCGCAGGCGGGCGGGAGCGGCTGCGGCTGCAGTGCGGTAATGCTCACGGGATATATCCTGAAAATGATGGAAAAAGGCGATTGGAAGAGAGTCCTTTTTGTGCCGACCGGCGCTCTTCTGTCACAGGTTAGTTTCAATGAGGGAAACAGCGTTCCCGGGATTGCCCATGCTGTTGTTCTGGAACGGATAAGTTAGACAGGGCACAGGAGTGAGAAAAAGAAATAAAAGTAAAATGATATGGGAGGAACAAATAACGATGAATTATCTTATTGCATTTTTGGTGGGCGGCGCCATCTGCCTGTTAGTACAGATTCTGATGGATAATACAAAATTGATGCCTGGCAGGATCATGGTGATTTTAGTTTGTACCGGGGCTGTGCTCGGCGCGCTTGGCTGGTATGAACCGTTTGCAAAATGGGCCGGGGCGGGAGCTTCTGTCCCGCTGCTTGGCTTTGGGAATCTTTTGTTTAAAGGAGTAAAGGATGCAGTCGATGCAGAAGGTTTTATCGGCTTGTTTAAAGGCGGATTTACCGCCAGCGCTGTAGGGATATCAGCCGCGCTCATCTTTGGTTATCTGGCGTCGCTGGTCTTTAAGCCGAAGATGAAATAATATACGCCCGGCACAGTTTTTTTGTTGTTTTGACCCGCCGTGGAAATGATACAGAAAAACTAAAAAAAGCAGAGAAAAAAAGCAAAAGAAAAGAGAAAAACAAACCTGCAAATTAAGAAAAAAAGAAAAAGAAAATAAGGGGAAAAATGATTCCGGAAAAGGATGCAAAATAAAAAAAGAAAAAAAGAAGGGAATGGAGAAAATAAAAATTTATTTTCCGTTCCTTTTTTTTGGAAAGTTTTTTGGGGATAACAGATTGCGAACTATGGCTGCATTGTAAATTTTTTGAAAATTTTTATGAAATGTATACTACATTTTTTATATTTTTTTGTAAAAAACAGGGAGAAACTGTACAATTTTTACAAAAATAAAAAAATGACTTGAAAGTTTTACAAATACGCTATAAACTTTCAATGTAGAAGCAGTGAGAAAATGACTGCAGGAGTTTCCAAAAAAGATTTCTTGCAAAGTAAACAGTTTTAAAAAAGGAGAAGAAGAATCATGGCAAAGAAGAGATTAAACAAAACAGGTACATCATCTACATCTACTGCAAAGACTGCGCCGTCAGCAGTGACAACACAGGCAGCGGCTGTTGCAAAAGCAGCTGAGACAAAGCCTGTAAAGTTGGAAGAGGAAAAGAAAGAGAAAGAGGCTCCTAAGGTATCAGTTGAGACTGTAAAGAACGAAGACGTAAAGAACGAGGCAGCAAAGACAAAAGGAAGAACAGCGGGGAGAAAAGCTGCTACAAGGAAAACGGCGAAAAAGGCGGAAGTCGAGAAAATCGAGGAAGTATTTGTTGAGCTTGGCGGAGACCAGTTCCTGGCAAATGCGATCGTTGACCGGATTAAAGAGAAGTACAAAAACGAAGGACACCGCATTGCTTCCATTAAGGTACTCCGTGTTTATCTGAATTTAGACGAGAAGAAAGCGTATTATGTGATCAATGATAAGACAGAAGGCGTTGTTGATCTGTTCTAAATGATATTCTGATAACGGATTTTCATATGGAAAAAGAAAAGGCTGTTTCCTGTCGGTTTTGTAGCCGGGGAAACAGCCTTTTCCGGCTCCTGACGGAGCGCATTACTGATATTCAGGAATCAGAAAAGACATCGCTTATCTGCCTGCCATTTCTTCTTCCTGACGTTTAATCATCTGGCGAACCATCTCTCCGCCGACAGAACCGTTCTGTGCGGATGTTAAATCGCCGTTATAACCATTGTTCTTGAGAGGTACTCCAAGCTCGCTGGCAACCTCCATCTTGAACTTATCCATAGCTTCTTTTGCCTGTGGAACTTCCATTCTTGAACTCTGATTGTTTGTCATCGCTTTTTCCTCCTTTTTGGTTTTCCGGTTGATTTTATTCTCCTGCTAAAAAACAGACGGGAGATTGATATCATGCCGGATTGAGATAAGCTGCTGCTTATCTTGCTATTAGTATGTGGACATAGAAAAAAAATATGTTGGTAGTTTTTGGAGAAAAGGTTGTATTTTTGCAAAAATATGGTATAATTATAAAAAAGTGCCTGCAGAGCATGGAGTTATTCTATTGCGTATAAAACGCAAAGCGAATCGATTCGCTTGGAATGGAGAAATAAAAAATATGGCATGGAGGAAATAAAAATGAAACATATTAAGACAGTAAATAAGGCAAATTTAAATGCAACGGCAAAGAAGGGCGGATGTGGCAAGTGCCAGGCATCCTGCCAGTCGGCATGTAAGACTTCCTGCACAGTGGGAAATCAGAAGTGTGCAAATGATGAGAATAGATAACGTGTTTTCGTTTACTGAAATGATGGGAATGGCTGTTATGAGGAATACTCATAGCAGCCATTCCCATGTATAAACAGCGTTTTATCTTTTTTCCGCGTCGCAGTTTTTTTAAAAAAGCGGGACGCTGCAGAAAGTACCGGCGCATGACGCCGAAAAGAGAAATGGGATCGGACAATGCGAACAGGGTTCGCGTTTACTATTTGTGCCGGAGCGCCGCAAATAGTAGTGATGCATGGAATAAAAACAGCTGTGCTGTTTTTGGCTCATACTTCTGTCACTGCGCTTCGGAATGGAGGATTAAGATGATCCATAAATTTAGAGCAAAAGGAAATAATATTGTACTTGATGTAAACAGTGGCGGCGTTCACCTGGTAGACGATCTTACATATCATTTATTAGATGAGGTGACGCCGCCGTTTGAGAGAGAATGTCCTGAGAATATTATCCGGAAGTTTCAGGGAAAATATAAAGAAGAAGAAATCCGGGAATGCTATCAGGAGATTGCACAGCTTCATGAAGAGCAGGTGCTTTTTAGCAGGGATGCATATCAGGCGTATGCAGAGACTGCCGTAGTTTCCCCTGTGAAAGCAATGTGCCTTCACATTGCCCACGACTGCAATCTCCGGTGTAAGTATTGCTTTGCTTCGACCGGGGATTTCGGTACCGGAAGAAAGCTGATGACAGCAGAGACGGGAAAAGCAGCGATTGATTTTTTGTTGGAAAAATCAGTGGGGAGAGAGAATTTAGAGGTAGATTTTTTTGGCGGCGAGCCTTTGATGAATTTTGACGTGGTAAAGGAAATTGTCTCTTATGCCCGCAGCAAAGAAAAAGAATGTGGCAAGAAATTTCGTTTTACTATGACGACGAATGGAATGCTTCTGACAGATGATAAGATGGATTATCTGAATGAAGAGATGCAGAATATTGTTCTTTCGATTGACGGCAGGCGAGAGGTCAATGACAGGATGCGCCAGCGCATCGACGGAAGCGGTTCTTATGACAGGATTGTCCCCAATTTTCAAAAGATGGTGGAGAAACGCGGCGACAAAGAATATTATGTCCGCGGAACATACACGAAACACAATCTGGATTTTTCAGAGGATGTGCTTCATCTGTATGAGCTTGGGTTTGACCAGATTTCAGTAGAGCCGGTGGTAGAGGATGCATCTGTGGAGTATGCGGTGACAGAGGATGATTTGGAGACAATCTTTGCGGAATACGACCGGCTGGCGGAGAAAATCTCTGCCATCAGACAGCAGGGCGGAAAGATTAATTTCTTTCACTTTATGATTGACTTAGACCAGGGCCCCTGCGTGGTCAAACGTCTGCGCGGATGCGGCAGCGGAAACGAATATGTGTCGATCACGCCGGATGGCGATATTTATCCATGTCATCAGTTTGTCGGTCAGGAAGAGTATAAGATGGGAAATCTGGCAGATGGGACGTTTCGTGAAGAGATCAAAAAAGAATTTGCCGGCGCCCATGTGTATTCCAAACCTGCCTGTCGGGAATGCTGGGCAAAGTTTTACTGCAGCGGCGGCTGTAATGCGAATAATTATATCTATAATGGGGATATTCATCAGGCGTATGAATTATCCTGTGCAATTCAAAAAAAGCGTCTGGAGTGCGCGATTCTTTTGAAGGTCAGTGAGATGCTTTCAGAGTAAAGGAGTTTAATGGATGGTAACATTACTGGCGGGAATTTTTATCAGGGATGCAAAGGAGTACGATGATCCGACGGTACGGCGAAAGTATGGGATGCTTTGCGGTGCATTCGGGATCCTGTTAAATATACTTTTGTTTGGATTTAAGTTTTTTGCAGGGATGGTTTCCGGTTCTGTGGCAATTACCGCAGACGCGTTTAACAATCTGTCGGACGCCGGCTCTTCTTTGATCACTCTTGTGGGATTTCGAGCCGCCGGCATGAGGCCGGATAAAGAGCATCCGTTTGGCCATGGCAGAGTGGAGTATGTTTCCGGATTTGTGGTCGCCGTGCTTGTTCTGCTGATGGGACTGGAGCTGTTAAAAGATTCTGTGGAAAAAATCATCAGGCCGCAGCAGATTTTTGTATCCGGACTTTCGGTGGCGATTCTGGCGGTCTCGATTTTGGTAAAAGCATATATGGCGTATTACAATCACAGCATGGGGAAAAAGCTTGGGTCGAGTGCGATGAAAGCAACGGCAGTAGACAGTCTGAGCGATATGGCGGCAACGTCTGTTGTCCTGATGTCCATCGGGATCGTAGAACTGTGGGGGATCAACGCAGATGGGTGGTGCGGCATCCTGGTGGCTGTTTTTATCTTGTTTGCAGGATACCAGGCGGCGCGGGAGACGATAAGCCCTCTGCTTGGAGTAAAGCCAGAGCCGGAATTTATCGATAAAATATATAGCATTGTACTCTCGCATGAAGAGGTAGTCGGGGTGCATGATATCATTGTGCATGATTATGGACCGGGGCGGGTTATGCTCTCGCTTCACGCAGAAGTGCCTGGGGAAGAAGATATTTACCGCCTGCATGAGGTGATCGATACAATAGAGGGCGAGTTAGACAGCCGGCTGCAGTGTGAAAGCGTTATCCATATGGATCCGGTTGAGGCGCATAATGAAAAAGTGCTTGCGCTGAGGAAAGAGGTGGAACAGTTTGTCAGGGAGTTTGATGAATCCCTGTCAATCCATGATTTCCGCATGGCGGGCGGCAAGGCGGCGCCTAAAATGATCTTTGACGTTGTGACGCCGCAGGAATATGCGCTTTCCGATTGGGAAGTCAGAGACTATGTGGAGAGAGAGATTGCAAAACATTATCCGGAGTATATCTGTGTGATCAAGGTAGAAAAGGCATATGTTTAATAAGGACAGATGGAAAAGTGAGGCAGGAAATGAGACGAGAAAAACCGGTTAGCGGAGAATTTTACAGACATTTTAAGGGAAAGCTGTATCAGGTCCTTCTGACTGCAAAGGACAGTGAAAGCACAAAGGAAACCGTGGTGTACCAGGGGCTTTATCCGCCATATGAAAAATGGGTAAGGCCATTAGACGATTTTATGGCGGAGACAGACAGGGAAAAATATCCGGAAGCATCCCAGAAATATCGCTTTGAAAAGGTTTTAGAAGAAGGGATGTCCGGATTTTCTGACAGCGGGGAAAGGCAGGGCGCAGACGAGGTTTCTTTTCCTGGACAGCGGGTCGGCGACGAGGAACTAAAAAAAGCGTTGCGGACAGGGCAGCCGGAGCGTTATCTGATAAACAGGATAGCAGACAGTGAAGTGGCGGAGCGCGGCTTTTTGATGCTTTTGGACGCAGAGACATTCCGGGAAAAACGCCAGATATATATTGGGCTGCGCAGTTATCTTGACAAGCGCCTGTTAAGCAATATTGCCGTTGCGCTGGATATTGTGCTGGAGGATGGGAGCATAGAGGAACAGTATGAGTCAATCCTTGCCTGTCTGGATAAACTGGATCATTACGAAGGGGGGCGGCTCCGCTGATGTTAGAGAAAATATGGAACGGTATGCTGCATGGGAATATCAGGACAAAAGCGTATCTGTGGTCAATCGCGGTCCTTGGAATTGGGGCGGCCGTGCTGCTGGTCGCCGCATTTGCCCTGGGACTGCCGTTTGTAGGGCTTGGCGGCGCTGGGCTGGGGCTTGGCGGATTGATCGTATCCCAGTCAGTATCCCTGAAAGATTTGCAAAAGCCGCGCCGGCCAAAAGAGGCGAAACAGAAAAAGGACAAAAAGAAAACAGAGCAAAAAAAATCATCTGGACAGGACGGCGGCAAGGAAAAGAAAACCGATGAGGCAGATAACGTATCGGAGGAGAAAAGCCGCAGGGCGAGGGAAAAAGCGAAGGCACAGTTTTTGGCATCGATGGACGCCAAAAAGATGAAAAAGCTGATGAAAGAACATAAAGTCAGCCAGATCCATGTGAAGGTTATGATTGATTCCTATCCTGCAAAGAAGATAGAGCAGGTGCCGGCGTTTATGTGGAAGACAGACACGATGCTCCACTTCCTGTTAATGCATGGGACGGCGATAGAATTTGAAGTGCCGTTAGAAGAGATCAAGGGGATCTTGCTGGTAAAAAATGTGCCGGCCAATCCGGACAAGGATTATATGCCGTTTCAATATCCGACATACATATCTAAAATGTTCCAGCCATACCTTCCGGAATATCAGGAAAAGACAAACGAGGGGAAACTGGAATTTACGAAGAACACATTCCGCATTGAGCCGGGGATCTATCTGACAAATACTTCCGTGGCAAACCTTCGGAAAGTCCTGCTTCCGGGAGTGGCGTTCTTGGTAGATGACGGCGTTATTGCGTCAAAGCGTTTTAATGAATATTTCAAAGAACTGTACCGCGCCAGCCTTCTGTGCAAAAATAACGTGATCACATTGGACGAGTACCGGGAGAAGATTGTTGAAAATCTGGACGCATTGTTAGAAGCGCCGGTCACTGGAAGAGAGATCGCAAGTACGATTTACGATCTGAGTAAATACCGTCTGATCCCAAAAGATACCGTGGCTGCATATACACAAAAATACCGTGAAATGGTTGCGAAAAAGCGTTAGATAAGGAATAAAGTAAATTTGCATATTGACATATGTAAAATGTCATGGTATGATGTTTGCCATAGACCAATTTGGGAATACCGGCAGAAAGCAACAAAAAAATAGTTGACAGATGCCGGGGAATAGACTATGATAGTCACAGAACATTTGTTCGGTTTTGGGAGAGCCTGAATGAGAGGATGGTATGCGCCGGGACGGAGTGTTTTGCCCGGATACCATGGATAGGAAGAGAGTGGCATTGATAGCACAGAAAGGAATTGGAACTATGGCAAAAGAAATAAAGATCGATGAGAATAAAAAGAAAGCGCTGGAGGCGGCGGTTGCCCAGATAGAGAGGCAATACGGCAAAGGCTCTGTGATGAAGCTGGGAGATAATGCCCATCTGAATGTGGAGACGGTACCTTCCGGTTCGCTGGGGCTTGACCTCGCACTGGGCGTGGGAGGCATCCCGAAAGGGAGGATCATTGAAGTTTATGGTCCTGAGTCAAGCGGTAAGACAACTGTGGCGCTGCATATGGTGGCAGAAGTGCAGAAATGCGGCGGGATCGCCGGTTTTATTGACGCAGAACACGCGCTGGATCCGGTTTATGCCAAAAATATCGGAGTAGACATTGATAACCTGTATATTTCACAGCCTGATACAGGAGAGCAGGCGTTAGAGATCGCAGAGACGATGGTTCGTTCTACTGCGATTGATATCGTGATAGTAGACTCTGTAGCCGCGCTGGTTCCCAAAGCAGAGATAGAAGGAGAGATGGGGGACAGCCATGTGGGTCTGCAGGCGAGACTGATGTCCCAGGCGCTTAGAAAGCTGACCGGCATTATCGGCAAGACCAGCTGCAGCGTGATCTTTATCAACCAGCTCCGGGAAAAAGTGGGAGTTATGTTTGGAAATCCAGAGACGACAACCGGCGGCCGCGCATTGAAATATTATTCTTCCGTCCGTCTGGAAGTGCGCCGCGGGGAGCAGATAAAGAAAGATGGGGAGGCAGTCGGAAACCGCACGAAGATCAAAGTGGTGAAGAACAAAGTAGCGCCTCCGTTCCGCAGTACAGAAGTCGATATTATCTTTGGCGAGGGGATTTCGAGGGAAGGAGAGATCCTGGATCTGGCAGCAGAGGAAAATATTATCGTAAAAAGCGGAGCGTGGTATGCCTATGAGGGGAACAAGATCGGGCAGGGACGCGAAAACGCAAAGACCTATCTGAAAGAAAATCCGCAGGTACTGGCGGAAGTGGAGCAGCGAGTGAGGGCAAAATATTTTGAGCAGCAGGCGCAGGATGAGATAGAAGAGACGGATCAGGAGACTGCGGCTGTCGAAGAGGGAAAATGATGTGAGCCGGCAGACAAGATCATTGGAAGAAGAACAGTTTCTGCAGGGCAGAAAAAAAGCGATGGCATTGTTAAACCATAATGACCGGACAAAATGGGAACTCCGCGACCGCTTAAAGCGCGCCGGTTTTTCGGAGAAAATAATAGAGGACGCCGTTGCGTATGTGGAGAGCTATCACTATATAGACGACGCCCGCTATGCAGAGCGTTTTGCGGAAATTTACCACGAGAGCAGAAGCATCCAGCGCATCAGACAGGATCTTCAGAAACGTCATGTCAGCGAGGAGCATATTGAGGCGGCGCTGGCACAGATTAACTGGGATGATTCACAGGCGCTAAAAAAGGAATTAAAAAAGATGCTCCGCGCAGCGGGGGCAGAGCAGCCGGAGGCTATTTCCTTTGAAGAACGGCAGAAAATCGCGGGAAAGCTGTATCGAAAAGGGTTTCAGGCGGAAGCGATATATCGCGTACTGGGGGAATCGTTATCGGAGTAATTCTTTCTGTAAACGCTAGATGTTCTTTTCGTAAACGCTTGACATCTTTTCATAAAAAGTATAAAATCGTAGTGTTGTGTATATTACACGTAAAATTAAATAAGGAGGTTCTGTTCGATGCCAGACGCTATATTTATTATAGTGGCTGTCGTGGTTATACTGGTTTCAAATGTCGTTACGATGCTGATCGTGAAAAATGTTTCGGTCCAGAAGTATAAGGAGGAAGAAGAGACAAAAATCGGCAATGCAGAAGAAAAGGCGAGAAATATTATCGATGAAGCTTTGAAAACTGCAGAGACGAAAAAGCGTGAAGCATTGCTTGAGGCCAAGGAGGAAGCGCTCAGAAATAAAAATGAGATTGAGCGTGAATCCAAGGAGAGGCGTGCGGAGATTCAGCGATATGAGAAGCGAGTGTTATCGAAGGAGGAAGCTCTGGATAAAAAATCGGAAGCGTTAGAAAAGAAAGAAGCCCGGTTGAATGCAAAGGATGCCGATTTGGACAAGCAGAAAAAAGAATTGGCAGAGATTAAGAACAGCCATTTGCAGGAACTGGAAAAGATTTCTGGACTGACGACGGAAGAAGCTAAGGAATATCTGTTACGATCTGTTGAAGAAGATGTAAAACATGAGACTGCAGTTCTGGTAAAGGAACTGGAAAAGAGGGCAAAGGAAGAGGCGGACAAAAAGGCAAAGGATTATGTAGTGACAGCGATCCAGCGGTGTGCGGCAGACCATGTTGCCGAGACGACGATTTCTGTTGTACAGTTGCCAAATGACGAGATGAAAGGAAGGATTATCGGCCGCGAAGGACGAAATATCCGTACTCTCGAGACGCTGACCGGTGTGAACCTGATTATTGACGATACACCGGAAGCAGTTGTTTTGTCTGGCTTTGACGGGGTTCGGCGAGAAATCGCAAGAATTGCCCTTGAAAAATTGATCGTAGATGGGAGGATTCATCCTGCGCGGATAGAAGAAATGGTAGAAAAGGCGCAAAAAGAAGTCGAGTCTATGATCCGCGAAGAGGGTGAGGCTGCTACGCTGGAAGTTGGCGTGCATGGGATTCATCCGGAACTGATTCGTTTGCTGGGAAGAATGAAATTTAGGACCAGTTACGGGCAGAATGCGTTGAAGCATTCGATTGAAGTGGCGCATTTATCTGGTCTCCTTGCCGGGGAGATCGGCGTAGATGTCAGAACTGCAAAGCGTGCTGGTTTATTGCATGATATAGGTAAGTCTGTCGATCAGGAAATGGAAGGGACCCATGTCCAGATTGGTGCAGACCTTTGTCGGAAATATAAGGAATCTGGTATCGTCATTAACGCTGTGGAGGCACATCATGGCGATGTAGAGCCAGAAACTCTGATTGCATGTATTGTGCAGGCAGCGGATACGATTTCTGCAGCGCGTCCGGGTGCACGCAGAGAGACGTTAGAAACATATACCAACAGATTGAAACAGTTAGAAGATATTTCAAATGGCTTTAAAGGCGTTGAAAAATCGTTTGCGATTCAGGCAGGACGAGAGGTAAGAGTAATGGTTGTGCCAGATAAAGTAAATGATGATGATATGGTGCTTCTTGCACGAGATATTTCAAAACAGATTGAAGACGAATTAAAATATCCTGGTCAGATCAAGGTAAATGTAATTCGTGAATCCAGAGTAACTGATTATGCAAAATAATCACGATGTCATAACAGAGAATGCAGGAAGTCGTCGACAGTGGCGGCTTCCTTTTGATTAGAGATAAAACGGGGTAGCAAAATATGGTGATTTTTAAAGAAGTGGAAAGAAAATATGACCGCGTTGTTTTCAAGGGGCAGCCTTTGCAGGAAGAGCTGGAAAAATATCCATGCGTTCCGGAACAGCCGTCGAAAGAGCGGATTGGAGTTGGCGTGGACATAGGGACAACGACAGTGGCAATTTGTTTGATGTCGGAGCGTACCCGGAGCGTCATTGCTGAGATGAGCAGGACAAATGTGCAGACCAAGCTGGGCGCAGACGTTATGATGCGCATTATGCACGCTGTAGAGGGAAGGGAAAAACAGCTTCATCAGATGATCGTGGAACAGGTGGAAGCCATGACAAAGCAGTGTATGGAAGAGGCAGGGCTTTTTGAAAAATACCAGAGCGGGCAGCTGGAAGTTTGTTTTTTCGTTGTGGGAAATACGGCGATGAGCCATCTTTTTCTAAAAAAAAGGGTGAAGGGATTGGGTGGCTATCCATTTCAGGCATCGTATTATGGCAATGTCAGGACAACGGGAGAAAAGCTGGATATGCAGCTGTTTGCCAAAGAGACGGTTTGTGTCCTGTCGGGGATTGCGGCGCATGTGGGGGGAGACGCCCTGGCTGTCATTGGCGCCAGCGGGATTGACAGGACAGATAAAATCCAGCTGGCGGTTGATTTGGGGACAAATGCGGAAATTATTTTAAATAATAAAGGGAAATTGTCAGTTTGCTCTGCAGCGGCAGGACCCGCCTTTGAGGGAAAGGGGATCCGGTGCGGGGTCAGGGCAAAAAGAGGAGCTGTGTGCGGCGTCCATATTTCGCCTGGCAACGGAAATATCATATTGGAATATATAGCAGGCGGAAACGCCGCGGGGATTTGCGGTTCTGGGCTGGTAGATGCGCTGGCACAATTAAAAAAATGTAAGCTGATGAAGGAAGACGGTTATCTTTTAAGCAGAAGTGAGGCGGCTGCAAAGGGGATTTTCAAATCCCTGACAAGCCGTCTGGAGCGCAGGGAGGGGGAGACGGTCTTTTGCCTGTGCAGCGAGCAGGAGCAGGAGACGGAAATCATTTTGACACAGAGTGATATACGCAGTATGCAGCTTGCGAAAGGGGCAATCCAGGCAGGCGTCTGCAGTCTCCTGGAAAATAGCGGCATATCCCTTTCTCAGGTAGACGAAGTAGTTGTAGCCGGAGCGCTCGGAAATTATCTCCGTCCGGCGAACGCAGAGGCGATCGGGCTTCTTCCGGGTGTGGAGGAAGAAAAACTCCGCTTTGTAGGAAATGCCGCCCTGGAGGGGACAGAGCTGATGTTTTTTGACAGTACATTCTGTGAGAGGATGGAACGGCTGGCCGGAGAGATAGAACATCTGGAACTGGCGCAGTATCCGCTGTTTCAGTCCATGCTAATGAAGTCGATGTACTTCCAGAAAGTGTGATAGTGTGGTATAATGTCCGCGAAAGCAATAAGCCGTGCGGAGAGGGCGGATGACAAAGCGGCTGCTTGCAGACAGATTTGTCAGACGACATCGACATAGGGCGCAAGCCCGCGACCGAGAGAACACGAAGTGTTCGCGAGGGCTACACGGCTTAACAAAAAAGATGGCTTATAAAATAAATTATCGGGAAAGAGGTAGTATCATGGAAACATTACAAAAACAGATCCTTTGCGAGATAGATTTTAACGCGATCACTGAGCTCTGTGAACATTTATCGGACGCTGTCCGGGAAATGCTGGAATCCTGCGGGATGTATTTCCGCCTTTTTTCAAGGGTAAAATCTGTGGATTCCATTGCGGAGAAAATCGCAAAAGGGCGGTACGGCACCCCAGAAAACCCCAAAAAAATCCAGGATTTAGTCGGGCTGCGTGTTATCCTGTATTATTATGACGATCTGAGTATCTGCAGGGATATTATGGAAAGCACGTTCCAGATGATAGACGACTGGTCAAAACCAAAATATAACGCCGCTGAATTTAAAGCGACAAAAATCAACGGCGTATTCCGCTTTCCCGCAGAATATTTCAGCCTGTACAAAAAAGAGTCGTGGTCTCTCCCGATTGACACCACATTTGAAATCCAGTTCCGCACAGTCTTTTTTGAGGGATGGCATGAGATTGAGCATGATATGCGCTATAAAAGCCTGCTGTCCGACAGTGATTTCTGGCAGGGCAAGGAAGAGCTTTCCCGGATTTTAAACTGTATCCTCGCCAACCTGGAATTAAGCGACTGGGCTTTAGTCCAGTTATTTGAAGAGCTGTCTTATAATCACTATAAGCGCAAAAACTGGGAGCTGATGTTAAAGAGCAAATACCGCATTAAAATCCTGGCAAACGAGACGCTAGATCCCCGCATCCTGTCTGTATTTGACCGCGACAAGGAAGTCGCCAAACAGTTTTTTAAAGCCTCGCGGAAAACGCTGATCAAAGAGCTTTTAAAACTCGACCATCCTCATCTAAGCTACAACCTGATCATCCGGCTGATGAACGACTGTGTTGTGCACAATGAGGAGCTCAGGGAAATATGCAGGGATTTTCCTCTGACCGGCATAGAAAAACCTCATCCAAGGCAGGAGCTGTCGCGTTTGGACACCAATATCCTGTTCCGCCTGGAACTGCCTCTTTTGCACAAAAAGACGAGGCAGCTGGAGTCCGAGTTTCACAATGCCGCCGCCATTTTATATAAATGGGCGCGTTTTAAGCTCAATTCCGTGTTGGAAGATATCCCGCAGGAGATTTCTGCTTATGACGGAGCTTTGCCGGGATACCGTTTAAAGACTGTCTACCGGCCGGAAGCTTTCTCTTTCTCGATGGATCTGTTTTTTGTCGACCTGGAAGCGCCGGGGACATTCTGGCATGTATCTGCTTCCATAGAGCTTGTTGAAAACGGCGGTCTGTTCTTTTGCCACACGACCTCGCGGGACGCCCCTAAAGGGACGGTGCAGAAAATAACGTTCCTGCGCCCCTCATACCTGCCGGATCTGTGCAGCCGCGTGGGGCTTATGGATATTGTCCGCATCGGCGGCAAGGCAAATTTTATAAAAAATAAAGAGGATTTTGACACGATGGCAGAGCTCATTTCCAACAACGAAAGAAAGCTTCCGCTGATCGCAGTTGTGCAATATACGAGCCAGCCGCCAAATGGCAGCGCCTGGGAAAAATACGGCGATTATGATATGACGACTTTTACGATCAACGGCACCCGTCTCGCGAAAGTGATCGGACATTACTGCCATGTCTATATGATCGATTATAATATGATACACTATTTTGCCGGGATGATCTCCCTTACCCCGGAAAAAACCCAGGGGAGCATCTGCCTTTTCCGCCCGGCGGGCTCTGAAAATCAAATGCAGATATTTACAAGAGATATGATAATAGATACCCGGTTTGATTTTAACCGGAATGCGTTCCATGATGATAATATCTATGAAAAAGCATTCCGGCACAAACTGGTCCAGATGATAAAAAATGAAAATGTCATGGAAGCGTAAACAGCGTTCCCACTCTTTTATCCTCAAATAAATCATACAGCTTTCCCGGCCGGCTGCCGTTCATCAAAACAACGTCTATGCCCGCCTCGTACGCTATCTCTACTGCATTGATCTTTGTCCTCATGCCGCCGGTGCCCAGGTGCGTCCCCGCGCCGCCGGCGAGCCTGCGGATCGTATCGTCAATTTCATGCACTACCGGTATCAGCTCGGCGTTCGGATTGCCATGCGGGTCTTCACTGTAAAGCCCGTCAATGTCAGACATGATGATCAGCAGATCTGCCTTTGCAATCGTCGCTACGATCGCCGCAAGGGAATCATTTTCCCCAACCTCTAATTCCAGCTCGTCAATCGCCACCGTATCATTCTCATTGACGACCGGAACGGTCCCCATCGCCAAAAGCCGTTCTAATGCATTCTCAACGTTTTTCCTTCTGTCCTCCAGAAGTATGTATTTTGTCAGCAAAATCTGCGCTACCAAAATACTGTAATCCGAAAACAGTTTATCATATAAATACATTAATTCGCTCTGCCCGACGGCGGCGCACGCCTGTTTTCCCGGCGTGTCCGCCGGCCGCTCGCGGAGCCCCAGCTTTCCCATCCCAAGCCCAATGGAACCGCTGGATACTAAGATCACATCATGTCCGGCATTATAGATATCAGCCAGTGTCTTTACCAACTGTTCTACACGCCGGATATTTAACCTCCCTGTCTTATGCGTCAGCGTTGAAGTCCCTACTTTTACTACAACGCGCTTTGCCTCGCTTATCTTCTTCACTTTTCTTTCCTCTCCTGCCTTTTCTCTCCCCGCCATTTCTGAAACGGAGCTGATCCGCCTTATGAAAAAAGAGCGGCTTTCCTTCTGCATCCCCGCACAGAACCGGCGGCTTTTCGCCCTGTAAAAAGATTTTTCACAATCTTTGCAAAAAAACAGACTCTATTCCAGACGTTAAACACTTTTCGTCTCACAAAAAGATTTTTAACAATCTTTGCAAAAAACAGACTCTATTCCAGACGTTAAACACTTTTCGTCTCACAAAAAAACTTTTAACAATCTTCGCCCTTCATCGCCAGCTGCAGCTCTCTCTGATACTGGGTATCGATCTTCAAGGTAGAACGATCCTTTAACGACTCATATACTTTCTGTTTCATAATACTCTGATATGCCGGGCGGATGATCTTATCCACGTTGATCAGCTCTTCCATGCGGTGCGCGCTCCAGCCGACGATCCGCGCCATCGCAAAGATTGGCGTAAACAGCTCTGTCGGGATCCCAAGCATGGTATAGACAAATCCACTGTAAAAATCGACATTGGCGCTGACGCCTTTATAAATAGCGCACTCTTCCCCAATGACTTCCGGAGCGAGACGCTCAATCATGGAATATAGCTCAAATTCCTTTTTCTCGTGTTTTTCTATGGCGAGCAGCTCTACAAAACGCTTAAATATCACAGCGCGCGGGTCAGAGATCGAGTATACCGCATGACCCATCCCATAGATCAATCCGCGCCGGTCAAACGCCTCTTTGCGCACCAGCTTGCGCAGATAATCCCTGACAGCGTCTTCGTCCGTATAATCCGCCACATTTTCTTTTAAATCTTTTATCATCTCGACTACTTTAATATTGGCGCCGCCGTGCTTTGGCCCTTTCAGCGAAGACAGTGCGGCGGCGATGACAGAATACGTGTCAGAGCCCGCCGACGTCACAACGCGCGTAGTAAAAGTGGAATTATTCCCTCCGCCATGTTCCATATGGAGCACTAAAGCTAAGTCGAGCACTCTTGCCTCCACTTCTGTGTATTTTTTATCCGGGCGCAGCATCCGCAGAATATTTTCTGCCGGCGACAAATCGTCTTTTGGACGGTGGATATAAAAGCTCTCGTCGCATTCATAGTGATTGTACGCATGATAGCCATATACCGCCAGCATCGGGAAGACGCTGATCAGCATGATACACTGCGCTAATACGTTTTCCAGCGTATTGTCCGTGACATTGTCGTCATAGGAAGAGAGCGTGAGCACGCTCTTTGTCAAAGAATTCATGATATCACTGCTCGGCGCTTTCATAATGACGTCCCGCACAAAATTTGTCGGAAGCCTCCTGTTTTTGGCAAGGATCTCTGAAAATTCCTGTAACTGCTCTTTTAGCGGAAGCTCGCCAAACAGCAGGAGATACGCCGTCTCTTCAAAGCCAAACCGTTTATCCTCATGAAATCCCTTTGTCAGGTCAAATATATTATATCCCCGGTAATAAAGCTGCCCTTCACACGGTATGATCCTTCCGTCTTTTGTATCGCTCGCCTTGATCAGGGAAATATTCGTAATCCCGGACAGGACGCCTTTCCCATTCTTGTCGCGCAAACCGCGTTTTACGCCGTATTCTTCAAAAAGCTTTCCATCAATCTGATTATTCCTGACGCATACTTTCGTATACTTGCTGGCATAATCCGCCATCATTTTGTTAAATAAATCGCTCATAATAAACCTCCATTTCTAAATCAAATCCCCATTCCTGCTTTCATATCCCCTCACGCAATGCCACTGAAATGTTTTCACGGACTTTTCCCGCGACCTCTCTCAAGATAGCAAGCTGCTCTTCGCTCACCCCGCGGAACAGCACGTCAAACATTTTTTTCTGCTGTCTGTAGATTCTCTGTATGATCGGAACCGCTTCGTCTTTTACGATCAGATGAACATAACGTCTGTCTTCTTTTGTATACTTTCTGGAAAGATATCCCTTTTCAATCAGTTTGTCTACGGATTTTGAAACGTAAGATTTTGTCAAATACCACATCGCAACAATATCCTTTGCCGTATCCTGGCAATCATGTTCATATAAAAATAACAGCACTCTGATATCCACAATATTTAATTCATATTCCTGCAGAATTGCATTATAATGCATCTCCTGAAATTTCTTATATTGCTGACCATTTAACAGCAAATCCAGGCTATCATCCAACTCCTCACTTCCTCTCTGCACGCCCATATGGGACGAGTGTTCCTGCCATATCCACCCGCAGGCTGTTTCAAATCCGGACTTATTAGTGTCTTTTGAAACGGTTCATTATGAAACTATTTTACTACATTCCCCATCCCTTGTCAAATCGCAGTGGCTGGCGCACGGCAAATCAGCCAATACAGAATATTTTTATTTTTTATGGCAGTTCTAAGATAAATGTGATATGATTATAATCTAAAGAAACAGGGATACTTTTGAATTGGTATCCGGACATTGGAGGAGCTTACTTTATGTTTTCAGCAGAAACGCTACATAATATCGTAACCGAAATGACGCAGAATTATCAGCAGGGAGTTAATTTTTTTACCCAGGAAAAAAGGCAGATGCCGAACCGTGATTCCATCATCCATATTATTATGGGCATACGCCAGATCATGTTTCCCGGTTTTTTTGACGAGGAAGCTCTCAGCCAGACTGTGCCGGATTATTTTCTCGGACATAATATCATGAAATTATACCACTGTCTTTCCGAACAGGTGACAGCGGCGCTGACACAGGCATGTGCGCATAAAACCTGCACGGAGGAAAATATTTCTCAGGAGACAGAAAAAATCTGCAGCTGCTTTTTTTCTGCCCTGCCCGCGATCCAGACTCTGCTTTTAAAAGATCTGGACGCCGCGTTTAACGGAGACCCCGCGGCGCGCTCCAGGGAGGAGATCATCTTCTGCTATCCCGGCTTTTTCGCAACCTTTGTGTATCGTATCGCCCATGAACTGTATGTGCTAAAGGTCCCTTATATCCCCCGCATTATGACGGAATACGCGCATGACCACAGCGGGGTCGATATCAATCCGGGCGCAACGATCGGCGAATATTTTTTTATTGACCACGGAACCGGTGTTGTGATTGGCGAGACGACAATCATTGGAAATAACGTAAAAATCTACCAGGGTGTTACCCTGGGGGCGCTCTCTACCCGCAGCGGCCAGCTTTTGCGGAATGTGAAACGCCACCCGACGATTGAAGACAATGTAACGGTTTACTCGAATGCCTCCATTCTGGGCGGAGAGACGGTGATTGGAAAAGACGCCGTGATTGGCGGCAGCTGTTTTATCACGGAATCTGTCCCGCCGGGAGCGCACGTCAGCATAAAGGCGCCGCAGCTCTCCATCACAGAGGATATGGACAGCGAAAGTCCTATTTGATCAAACCGGTTCTCGCCGAAGAGACAGACGGCGAAAGTCCATTTGATCAAACCGGTTCTCACCAAAGAGACAGACAGCGAAAGTCCTATTTGATCAAACCGGTTCCGCACTGCCTCTGCGCCGATTCTCACCAAAGAGGCAGTGCGGAAATCCATTCCATTAAACCACAACAATCCTGATACTTCTTACCAGACAGTATCAGGATTGTTTCTTTCCGCCCGCCAAACTGCCCGCGGCGCGGCATATCGTATTCTAAGGATTAATATTTGCTGTAAACATTATCCTCCAGAGAAATAATCTGTTCATTTTCCCTTGTATTTGTTTCTGATATAAAGTCGGACGCATCCGGAATGCTGTTTGCCGTCTCTTTTACCGGTGCGACGGCCATATCACTGGAGTAACCAAAGGTATCCCCTGCGCTAAATGCATCTGCTGACGGTGCGCTCTGGCTCTGTGCCGTTTGATGCGGCGCATTAAATCCCAGATGTGCAGAGTCAATAGACACCGCAGCTCCATTTACATTACGCAGCTTGAATTTGTGAACCAGCTCTTCGAGGCTCTTTGCCTGGCCAGAGAGCTCTTCGCTGGCCGCAGCGCACTGTTCGCTGGTAGCTGAATTGGTCTGTACCACCTGCGATACCTGCCCAATCGCCTGCTCGACCTGCGACAGGCTGGCTGCCTGCATACTGCTTGCCTCAGCGATCTCATCCACCAATCCTACAGCATGTTCCACCGCCTCGACAATCTCTGCTAATTTCTTTGCCGTCCTCTCTGCCAGTTCCGAACCATTCTGCGCTTTCTGGATTGAATTTTCAATCATCTCTGCAGTCTCGCTTGCCGCTTCCGCGCTCTTTTCTGCAAGGCTCCGCACTTCTTCTGCCACAACTGCGAAACCTTTTCCATGTTCGCCCGCTCTTGCTGCCTCAACTGCGGCATTCAGCGCCAGGATATTGGTCTGGAATGCAATATCGTCAATCGTCTTAATAATTTTATAAATATTATCAGAGGCCTCGTTGATCTCTCTCATCGCATCGATCATCCGATCCATCTCTTTATTGCCTTCTACTGCATTATCTTTTGTCTCGCGGATCAGCGCGTTTGCCTCGGCGGCCTGTTCTGCATTGATCTTTGTGCGGCTGGTAATATCGTCAATCGAAGCCGTGACTTCTTCGATTGCGCTTGCCTGCTGCGTAGAGCCCTGCGCCAGGGACTGGCTTGCGATCGCTACCTGTTCCGACCCGGAGCCCACCTGTGCGGCGGCCTCTTTTACGTTGATCATCATGATATTATTTTCCTCTACCATCGCTTTCATCGCATGGCCTAATGCGTCCTCGTTGGATTCTGGATGCACCAGCATGGACAAATCGCCGCCAGATACCTGCTCTGCGATTTTTGCCGCCTTCATATTCTTTTCAGCGAGCTCATTGATCGCATCTGCCAGGATTCCGATCTCGTCATTATTTGACTTCTCTGCTTTTACATAAATATCGCCCTTTGCCAGCTGCTGTACTACCCCCACCAGCTTTGACAGAGGCTTTCTGATCGCGCGCACTGTTATGATAAACATTGCGCAGACTGCGACTGTCAGGAATACTAAAAAGATAGCCGATACCACATCGTTGATCGTCTCCTGCTCCTGCACATCATCATATGCCTTTTCTGATAATTTAGAACATTTTTCGATCAGGGCATTGACTTTTTCATTGTTATCTGACATTAAAACTTCATATTTTCCCGTATATTCGGCGTCTGCCTTATCCCTGTCGCCAGATGCGAGCAGGCTTAAAATCTCCTGGCAGAGCCCGGCGCCCTCTTCTATATTTTCCTTGATCTCATCATAATCTTCCTGCAGGTTCGTCCCTTCGATCGCATCATCAATCCGATCAGAATACTCCTGTAACTCTTTTGTGACCTCCTCTACTTCGCTTTCCGCCTTAGATACAACATTTGACGATATCTTGTCATAAGACATCATAGCCCCCAGCTTGCTCTGGGCGTTTAGGAAAACGCAGTCTGCCCGCGCCAGGTTGACGCTGATATAATCATATTGCTGCACAATGCGGTTATAGTCATCCAACACTTTCTGGCTCCGGCTGTTACGCACCGCAAAGAAGATAAAAAGACATATCATCATAAAAACAAATGTTCCATATAACCTAATGCTGATTTTTGTATTTTTCATATCCAACTCCGTTTCTGCACGATCCGGCATCACTGCCACAGGTGCTTTTTCTTTTTTCTATTCTTCCCCTGTTTCCCGCTCCTGTACCTCTTGCATCGGCTCGTCATGAATCAGCTTATCTGGATCTAATAAAAGCTTTACCGCATCGCCCACCTTGCCAATGCCAAAGACATATTTCCTCGACTGTGTCTTAAAATCACTGACGCTTGGCGGCGGCAGGGTATCTGACTTTCCGATCGTCACAACCCCCTCTATCCCATCAACGATCAACCCGATCACTTCATCCCTGACCTGAATGACGATCACGCTTGTTCTGTCATTATATTCTAATGGCTGTCTGCCAAAGCGGATCCGGACGTCGATCACCGGAATCACTTTTCCGCGCAGGTTGATCAATCCCATAATGTAGTCTTCTGTCTCCGGTACGCTGGTATATTGCTGCAGGCCTATGATCTCATTGACATTTTCAAGCGAGATTCCATAGATTTCCTCACAGCAGCGAAATGTCATGTACTGTGTCTTTGTCTCATCCACCACAACATTTTTTTCCGAAGCTTCCTTATATTCGTCTTCCATATGCACCTCCACTATTTCAACAAACCGCCTGTGTCCAGAATCAAACTAATGCTTCCGTCACCCAGCTGCGTACATCCCGAAATTCCCCTCACTTTTTTGATGTAGCTTGGGATTGGCTTTACCACGATTTCCTGCTCTCCCACCAATTCATCCGCAAAGATCGCGATCTGCCTTTCTTCATGGTTCAGTATGATCACAATGCCTTCCTCGATATCCTCCTTGCCGTGTTCCAGATGATAAAAACGGTTCAAACGGATCAGCGGATAGCACTCTTTCCGGATCATGACGTATTCTTCCCCATCAGGCTCCACGATCAACTGATCCTTGCTGACGCGGATAAATTCTGTCACAGAATTTGTCGCCGTCACAAAACTGGTCCCTGACACGGAAAAAATCATCCCGTCGCTGATCGCTAATGTCAGCGGAATCTTCATCGTCATGCTGGAACCTTTCCCCTCTTCGCTCTCAATGTCTAATATGCCTCCCACATCCTGGATATTTTTTACTACTACATCCATTCCCACGCCGCGGCCGGAATATTCTGTAACCTCCTTTTTCGTAGAAAAACCGGGCAGGGTGATGAAATTAAATATCTCTTTATCTGTAAAATCTTTTTCGGAACGGTTTCCCAACAGGCCGTTTGCTTTCGCTTTCTCAAGGATATCTTTCTTTTTCAGCCCTTTTCCGTTATCCGATACGCTGATCCATACCTGACCGCCCTCATTTTTGGCCTCTAAGACAATTTTCCCTTTTTCCTGTTTGCCCAACTCTATGCGCTTCTCATTGCTCTCGATGCCGTGGTCAACCGAATTGCGGATCAGATGCATCAGCGGGTCGGAGATATGTTCAATAATATTTTTATCCACCTCGGTATCTTCGCCGATCACCTGCAGTTCAACGTCCTTCCCCAGCTTTTTCGACGTATCATATACGATACGGTTCATTTTCTGGAATGTATTCTTTAACGGCATCATGCGCATCGCCATGATCGCATCCTGCAGCTCTGACGTGATCTT
This sequence comes from uncultured Lachnospiraceae bacterium, assembly GCA_947589455.1. Lineage (GTDB taxonomy): Bacteria > Bacillota > Clostridia > Lachnospirales > Lachnospiraceae > Butyribacter. The sequence continues at coordinate 26,145 of CANQCD010000002.1, forward strand.
TGACAACTGCGCCGCAGATTTCTGGAAGTTGGTCAGATCCAGCCCCGGCACTTTCAAGTCCGGATTCTGCAGCACGACGGCTTCTGCGATAACAAGCTCTCCGATCAGATCCATCAGCAAATCCATCTTTTTGATATTGACGCTGATAAAACTCTGCGCTTCGCCTTTTTTGACTACAGGCTTCTTTTTTGCCGGAGCTTTCTTCGGCTTTTTCTCCTCGCTGTCCGACGGTTTTTTCTCCTCCTCGCTTGTCAGCGGGATTGTCTGCGGTTTCTGGTCCTTGATCAAAACCGTAGGATGCTCTACCGGCGCCATCAAAACTTCCCCCGCGCTCGAGATCGGCGTCTGCGCCTCTGTGCAGAAGGCGATGAAATCATCGCTGGTGCACTCATTGATCTCTACCTGTTCAATCCCGGCGCTGGCATTGACAAGCTCCATGATCCGGTCCGCCTCTTCCACAGTCTGCAGTGCGATGCGGAAGCCAAACTCCAATACGACATTGGCGCTGTCCGGGTTTGAGATAATATCCGCCGGGGTAAACAGGATGTCCTCCGCAATCCCCTTGAGTGAGTTTACGGCAATATATGCTTTGATATTTGCCATATCGGTATCTTTGGCGTAAGTGATGTATATCGTATAAAACTTGCTGGCATCCGATGCAACCGGCGCAATGTAAAAATGCGGTTTTTCCTGCTCTGCAGGCTGCTGCGGCGCCGGCGCAGCGGCAACGCTGCCTTTGTTCGACTCCTGGATCTTTTTCAGATAGGCGTCCAGCTGTTCGATTAATTCATCTGCATTGCCGTCCGTCTCCGCGCCTTCTTTTATTTTTTCCAGTTCGCCTGTGATAAAGTCAGACACTTCAAATATATAATCCAACAATTCAGCGTGCGGGATATTCTCCGGCTGGCTTTCTCTGATATAATAAAAAACATCTTCCAGTTTGTGAGACAATGTGGTAATGTTCTGATACATCATCACCGCTGAGGCTCCTTTGATCGTATGCATTATCCGGAAAATCCCGTTGACATGGTCGTCGTCAAATTCGCCGACGTCTTTACTTTCCAGGCAGATATTTTCCAGGTTCTCAAGACCCTGCTCTGTCTCGAAAATAAACATATCCAACATGCCTTCCGTAATCATATCCTCTCCCATAATTTCCTCCTTATCAGTATTCGTTCTGAATTACTATCGGCTTTCCCCCATGCCAAAAAGCGTTTCCCCTGTCCATCTGATCTGCAGAAATATTATGAGATCAATCCCAGCTTTTTCAATACGTTTTCAAACTTCGCCTGGTCAATCGGTTTTCCGGCATAGGCAACGCAGCCAAGCTCGAACGCCTTGTTTACATTTGCGCCTTCATTTAACGCTGTCGTCATGATAATTTTTGACTGTTCCTCCTCCGGAATATTCCTGGACTCCTCAATATCGCGGATCGCCTTTAACGCCTGGTATCCGTCCAGCGTCGGCATCATAATATCAAGACATACCAGGTCATACGGCATATCCGCATCCATCGCCATCAAAAAGGCGTCTACCGCTTCCATGCCATCTACTGTCACATCACATTCACCGTATTTTGAGAGAAATTTCAACATAAACTTTCTACTTGCAAAATCATCCTCTGCGATTAATATTTTCATAGTTCATTCCTCCTGTTTTTTCTTATATTTTAATGCCTGTTCCCGTCCTCACTGCAGACTATGGCATTGTATTAAATACATTGTACACCTTGCTTGCAATATTTTCCAATGAAACCTGATATTCCACCGCGCCAATATCATACGCCACTTTCGGCATACCATAGACGACGCAGCTCTTCTCATCCTGCCCGATGGTCTTTGCGCCGGCTCTGCGCATCGCCAGAAGTCCTTTCGCCCCATCTGCGCCCATACCGGTCAGGAGCACGCCCAGGGCGTCGCTTGCAGCTACGCTTGCAACCGACTGGAACAAAACGTCAACTGACGGACAATGCCCGCTGACTTTCTCTCCCGCTTTTACCTCCACCCGGTAAATCCCGCCCGTCTTGGTCAGGCGCATCTGTTTGTCTCCGGGCGCAATGAGGATTTTCCCCGGTTCTACCAAGTCGCCGTTTTCCGCCTCTTTTGCCGCCACCTCACACTGCGAGTTGATCCGCTCCGCATACATCCGGGTAAATCCGGGCGGCATATGCTGTACAATGACCGTTCCCGGGATATCCTTATGGAAGTGTTTTACCACTTCAAAGATTGCTTCTGTCCCGCCTGTCGACGCGCCGATCGCCAGGATCTTGTTCAACAGTCCCCTTCCCGTAGTGTTCATCTTCAGGCCATGTTCCCCTGTTGCAACCGGCCGGCTGACTCGCTTTCCCACTTTGACCATGGAAGCGATCTGTATCTTTGGCACAAGCTCATCCCGGATCCAGTGTTCCAGCCCGTCTTCCTCATGATTTTCAAGCTTGTTGACAAAATCAACGGCGCCTGCGTTCATCGCATCAAATACCGCGGTATTGAGCGAGCTGATCATAACCGTCGGGATTGGATACTGCGGCATAAGCTTACGCAGAAACTCAATTCCGTTCATACGCGGCATTTCAATATCCAGCGTCATGACGTCCGGTTCAAAACGCAGGATCATATCCCTCGCCTGAAAAGGGTCGCCTGCCGTGGCCACGACCTGGATCGTCGGATCTTTATCTAATCCCCTGGATAACATCTGGCGGAACATCACAGAGTCATCCACTACCAAAACTTTGATTGCTCTCATGCTATCTTCCCCCTTCACGAAATTTTTCTATAGATAGACGGCTGGATATACTGAAATGCTGCCGCCGTGCGGTCAATGCTCTCTGTTGTCCCCACAAACAGATACCCGCCGGCGTCCAGATGGTTGTATATCCGCTGTAATAATTTTCTCTTTGTCTCATCGTCAAAATAGATCATGACATTCCGCAAAAACACAACATGGAATAATCCTTTAAACGGAATATCGTCCATCAGGTTAAACTGCCGGAATACAATCTCTTTCCTGATCTCTTCATTTACCTGATATTCCTCCGCGCCCCGCATCTTAAAATACCGCCTCTTCCAGGTATCAGGCAGAGGCTCTATCTGTTCTGTCAAGTATACCCCACTCTTCGCCTTTTGTAAAACTCTTGTTGAGATATCCGTGGCAAGGATCTGCGTATCCCATCCGGCGTCGAGGCTAAAAAAATCTTTTAGCACCATCTCGATCGTATATGGCTCTTCTCCGGTAGAAGAAGCGGCCGACCAAATCCTCACATCCTTGTTCCGTTTTCCTTCCTTTCCCTTGATCCACGGCAATACCACTTTCTGCAAAAATTCAAAATGGACAAATTCCCTCATAAAATAGGTATGGTTGGTAGTCAATACATTGATCAGATTGGCAGCCTCTTTTCCATTTGGATCACCCTCTACCTCCCTGATATATTCTCCATAACTCTGATAGCCCCCTCGGAGCAGATAATTCCCCAGGCGCCCCGATATTAATATCTTTTTCTGTGATAAATCAATTCCATAACGGTTTTTCACATAGTTCACAATCCGTATAAATTCCTGGTCTGTTAATACCACATCGCTACCTCTTTCTGTTCTCTACATTTTTACGATCACAAAATTTTTGCGTCCGTCGTCTTCCAGCGTAACCACCATATAGGTCGGATGGCGTCCCGGCTGCCTCGGCAGGGAGATGCTTCCAGGATTGAATATTTTTATGTCGGAACGCGTGTCCTCCAGCGGCTCATGGGTATGTCCAAAAAATATGATCGACGCGCCGCTTGCCGCAGCCATCTGCCTCATAAGTTCTACACCCATCTTACAGTTATACCGGTGGCCATGCGTCAGCATTACCTTCTCGCCGCCAATCTGTATCATCTTGGTGTACGGCAGATCCGTGCCATAATCCCCGTTTCCCCTGACAGCTTCAAACGGACAGTCAACCATTTTTTTGATCTCCTGATACTGCCCTCCCATATCGCCCAGGTGGATTAACATTGCAAGTTCTTCCCCTCGTTTTCCAAACAGCGGGATCACTTTTTTAAGATTTGCATTATTTCCATGTGAGTCGCTGACTACCAGGATCTTTTTCATGATCTTAAAATCCCCTCTTTCTGCAATTCTTGATACATCGCTGTCAACGCCTTTCCCCTGTGGCTGATCTTGTTCTTTTCCTCCGGCGGCAGCTCGGAAGTCGTGCAGCCCAGTTCCGGCACATAAAAGATAGGATCGTATCCAAAACCGTTCGTCCCTCTTTCCTCATAGCCGATCCTGCCCTCTATGGTCCCCCGGCATGTGATCGTCCGCCCGTCCGGGAACGCACAGGCGATCGCACATACAAAGCGCGCCGTCCTCTTCTCCTCTTCCACGCCGTCAAGCAAATCTATGATATGTTTATTTTTGACAGAATACGGCGTATCTTCTCCCAGATACCTCGCAGAATAGATACCGGGCGCCTTGTCCAGATAATCCACTTCCAGGCCGGAATCATCCGCCAGAACCATCTGCCCTGTGATCCCACTGATCTTTTTCGCCTTGATCACGGCATTTTCCTCAAATGTTTTTCCGTCTTCTATGATCTCAACGTCTAAAAGCTGTTCATCGCGGAGAGAAGAAAAACAGATATCTCCACCGCCGAGGATCTGCCGAATCTCATTCATCTTTCCCTCATTGCCCGTCGCCACAATAATTTTCGTCTGACAATCCATCTCCATCTATGCCTCCATTATTTTATCTCTTCTTCCAAAGCGTGGATCACTCCCTGGTAAATCCCTCCCGCAATCGCCTTCTGCCCTTTCGGCCTGATAATATATTTCAGATCGTCGTCATTTGACATATATCCGATTTCTACGATTGCGGCCGGTACTTTCGCATGGTGGAGAAGATACAGGTCGTTGCGCTTTAAAACGCTTCGCCTGCGCTGTCCCGTCACTCTGGCCAGATCTTCTAACAGAATCTGCGCCAGCCTCCTGTTCGTGATCTGCCGCCCTGACTTTCTGTCGGAATACAGAGTCTCAACTCCGTTGGCAGTCCTGTCCCCATCTGCCGAAGCGTTGCAGTGGATGCTGACAACCAGATCCGGATGCAGCCTGTTGATCAGGCTGACCCGCTCCTTTTTTGTGACAATTTTATCCACCGTGCGCGTATAGTAAACCCGGATGCCATTTTGTTCCAGGATTTTCCCTAAACGGTTTGCAGCAAGCAGCGTATACTGTTTTTCCTGATGTTTGCCGTCAGGGGAAAATGTCCCTTCGTCCATCCCGCCGTGCCCGGCATCAACTACAACGATATGCTCATACAGCTTCCTCGGCTCTGAAAGCGAGATATAATATACATCCTCTGCTTCATAAACCGCCGCTTCATATAACTTTTTCGCCGTCAGCGCCAGCTTTGCCGCATCGGCTCCGCCAGACTCTGAATCGCCGTCCTGGATCGTCATTTTGTCCAAAAGCGGATCCTTTCCCGGCTTTACTTTTCCTGTGGCGACCTGATACCCTTTTACTCTTGAAATATCTCCCGGCGAAATATCTTTTGCCGGGACATTTTCAAAAGTCACCTGGATCTGGTTTTCCATATAGTCCTGACTGATATGTACTCCTGTCGCTTTTCGGACAGCCTTTTTGGAAATCCTGATATAACCGCTGGATATCTTCTCTATCTCTGTTTTTGTGATATATTTTCTCTGTCCGCCTGTCCGCTCTACGCTCTGCACATCCTGCGCCGCCTTTGTCTCTGCGCTGCTCTCATGGGTTCCAGCCAGAACCGTTTTCGATTTGGGCTGTGTGTCAAATTCCCCGTGAAAACAAAGACAGCAGACAAAGACAAACGCAAAGAGCGCAGCGCTCTGTATCGCAAGGCGGCGCCATTCCTTAATCTCCATCTTTCCTCCAATATGTATTTTATGATTTCTTCAGTACGGCTACAATTCGCCCATACTAGAAAATTATACAATAATCGGCAGTGTTATGCAAGAAAAAGCTCACTCCAATCAGCATTATGAAAAGATTTCTTTATAATTATAAGGTAATTATTTCTTTTTATTTCATTGAAACAAGTATGGATTCATAGTATACTAATACCGTATTTATCCGTTTTTCAGCGGTCGGCGTCTGCCTTTTACCGCAAACCCCGCTCACTGAAAGACGAGATATCGACAAAAGACCCCCGGTCCACGCTGCGCCGGACCGGGTTATCACTCACAAAATTTCAGCCGCAGCTTGGAGGATATGCATGATCAAAAAATACAACTTATCTGGTTCCTGGGATTTTGCTATGGATGCAGCCAGGGAAGGGATTGAGAAGAAACAGTTTCAAAATGGGAAATGGAACGATACAATTCCACTGCCCGGCACCATTTCACAGGCAAAAAAGGGAACTCCTTCCGACGCAAGGGAAACTGGTTCCCTCACTGACCCCTATCTCTTTGAAGGGTATGCCTGGTACGCCAAAGACATCACCTTAGAGGACGGAGACCTGGAAAAAGAAATCTATCTTTATCTGGAGCGCACCCGCATGACAAAAGTCTGGGTAAACGACGTCCCCGCCGGGGAATTTGACAGCTTAAATACCCCGCATTGCTATGATCTGACTAAACTGGTCAAGGAAAAAACATTCCGGCTGACCATCCTGGTATCCAATGTGGACTACCCGACCACCGGAGGCCATCTGACTTCCCCGGATACGCAGACGAACTGGAATGGCATAATCGGAGAGATTGCCCTGCATATTTATGAGCCGCTCCACCTGGAAAAGCTCAAAACATTTCCTGACATCGACAGCCGTTCTGTCAGGATTGCCTTTGACACGGTAAACCATACAGGCGCTGCCGCTTCCCTGACAGCCCATGTGCAGGCATTTTTGACTGATATCAACGGGGATACCGGCGTCTGCGCGCCACCCGCCGATTTTAAACTCGAAGCGCCCGACGGCAGCGCCGAAGCGTCTATCACCTATCCTCTCGGAAAAGACGCCGCGCTCTGGAGCGAATATACTCCTGTCGTTTACCGGCTTGAAATATCGCTTGCCGAAAATGGAGAAAAGGCAGCCGCTTCCTTTGGACTGCGCAAATTCGAGACAAATGAGACAGAGTTTTTAATAAATGGCACGCCGACATTCCTGCGGGGAAAACATGACGGACTGATCTTCCCGCTGACAGGCGCCGTGCCGACGACAGTGGAGGAATGGATCCGTGTCATGAAGATCTCAAAATCATATGGCATCAACCATTACCGCTTTCACACCTGCTGCCCGCCGGATGCGGCGTTCACAGCGGCAGATTACCTCGGTATCTATATGGAGCCGCAGCTTCCATTCTGGGGGACGCTGACAGCTCCGGGAGACGAGAACCACAACGAGGAGGAACAGCAGTATCTGATCGCAGAGGGATACCGCATGATGGATACGTTTGGAAACCATGCTTCCTATTGTATGATGTCCCTCGGAAATGAACTTTGGGGGAGCAAAGAGCGGATGGCGGAAATCATCCGGGGATACAAGGCAGTAGACAAACGCCATTTATATACGCAGGGTTCCAACAACTTCCAGCACACGCCGGTCTTACTGCCGGAGGATGATTTTTATGTCGGCGTCCGTTTTAGCAAGAACCGTCTGATCCGCGGTTCTTACGGTATGTGCGATGCGCCGCTTGGCCATATCCAATGGGAAGAACCGTCCACCATGCATAATTATGACGAAGAAATCTTTCCGACAAAAGCGCAGGATTCCAGTGCAGACAGCGCAGAAGAAATCGAGATCCAGTATGGGACCGGCGTAAAAAAAGTAAAGGCGGCAAAGGGCGAAGGCGCATTAGTACCGCATATCCCTGTCGTCTCCCACGAGATCGGACAGTTTGCCGTCTACCCGAACTTCCGCGAGATTGAAAAATACACCGGCGTGCTAAAGGCAAGGAATCTGGAAGTGTTCCGGGAACGGCTCGACGAAAAGGGAATGCTCGATCAGGCAGACGATTTTTTCTATACGTCAGGGAAGCTCTCTGTCCAGTGCTACAAAGAGGAATTGGAAGCGGCGGCGCGCACCAAACGGCTCGCCGGCTATCAGATTTTAGATCTCCAGGACTTTACCGGACAGGGAACTGCGCTCGTTGGGATCCTGGATGCTTTTATGGACAGCAAAGGACACGTGACCCCGGAGGAATGGGCTGGATTTTGCTCTGACGGCATACTGCTGGCGCAATTTGACTCTTATGTCCACACAAATGGGGAATCTTTTCCTGCAAAAATGGCAATCCGCTATTACGCCCCCACGCCGTTGAATGGGAAACAGCTTCACTGGAGCGTAACTGCCAGGGATTGCTGCGAAGATGATATTGACGGAGTTGCTAATGCGGAAAAAACAGAAGTCATCTGCGGAGATATTCCCATCCCGGATCATGCGTTTGGCCTGGTTCCGTTAGATACTGCGTCCATCGCCCTGCCGGATGAAAAAATACCGAAAGTTTATACGCTGACGCTTTCTGTCGATGGTACGCAGATGAAAAATACTTATGAATTTTATGGCTATCCGGCGAGCCGGAGCAGCCTGCCGGTCAATGCGGTCAGCCATATCACGGAAAATGGGAACCATCTGTTTTTAACCTCTGATTTTGACGAGGCAGACAATATGCTAAAACAGGGCAAACGGGTTTTATATCTGCCCGCTGAAGTAAAAGAAAGCATTGAGGGATTTTACTGCACGGACTTCTGGTGCTATCCTATGTTCCGCGATATCTGTGAATGGATGAAAAAACCGGTGGCAGTCGGGACGATGGGACTGCTTGTGCAAAAGGAACATCCCGCCCTGCGCAGTTTCCCGACACATAAGTATGCGACGCCACAGTGGTATCAGATTGTCTCCCACAGCGACTGTGCAATCCTTGACGATGTGACGGAGAAAACTTACCGCCCTATCCTGCAGATGGTTGACAATTTTGAGAGAAACCATAAACTCGCTATCTTGTTTGAGGGAAAGGCAGGCGGCGGAAAGCTGATGATCTGCACCAGCCGTTTGAGCGAGATCGCAGACAGGGCAGAGGTAAAACAGTTTAGCAGATCTCTGCTGGATTACCTGACTTCTGATGCATTTGAACCGACACAGACGTTAGACATGGACAGACTTCGGACTGTTTTTAAAGGAAAATGATCTATTCTACAGCAAACTGGCTTTGATAGAGCCACAGGAAATCTATCCTGCAGCAAACGGCTTTGATAGAGCTGCAGGAAATCTATTCTACGGCAAACTGGCTTTGATAGAGCTGCAGGAAATCTATTCTACGGCAAACTGGCTTTGATAGAGCTCGGCGTAAAACCCATTCTGCGACAGCAGCGTTTTATGGTCGCCCTGCTCAATGATTTTTCCGTCGCGCATCACCAGAATCGTATCGGCATTCTGTATCGTCGAAAGGCGGTGCGCGACGATAAAGCTGGTTCTGCCCTCCATCAGCTTCTGAAATGCGCTCTGTATCTTAATCTCTGTTCTCGTATCGATTGAAGAGGTCGCCTCATCCAGGATCAAAATCGACGGCTTACACAAAACCGCCCTTGCAATGCACAAAAGCTGCCTCTGTCCCTGCGAAAGATTCTCTCCGTTTTCCTGTATGACGGTATCATATCCCTGCGGGAGCCGTTTGATGAAACTGTGGGCATAGGACAGCTTTGCCGCTTCTACCGCCTCTTCCCTTGTGGCGTCCTCCCTTCCAAACAAAATATTTTCTAACACTGTGCCGTCCTTTAACCAGGTCTCCTGCAAAACCATTCCATATCTGCCCCGCAGTTCCTCCCTGGTATACTCCCTGATATCCCTGCCATCGATCAGGATCGCCCCCTCTGTCACATCATAAAAACGCATCATCAGATTAATGATCGTAGTCTTTCCACAGCCGGTAGGCCCTACGATCGCAATCCGCTGCCCCGGGCGGACATCCAGATCCAAATCCCGGATAAGAGGTCTGTCTTCTGTATAAGAAAAGCAAACGTGCGCAAACCGGACTGCTCCGGTACAGTCCTCCGGCGCATCTCCGGGTGCCGTTTCCTTTTCCTCCTCTTCCTCTAACAGGGCAAAGACCCGGCCGGCACAGGTAATCGCATTCTGCAGTTCCGTGATCACGCCGGAAATCTCATTAAACGGTTTTGTATACTGGTTTGCATAGCTCAAAAAACAGCTCAGGCTGCCCACAGACAACCTTCCCTGGATTGCAAAAAATGCGCCGGCAATCCCAACTCCAGCGTATACCAGATTGTTGACAAAACGGGTTGCCGGATTGGTCAGCGAAGAGAAAAAAGTCGCGCGGAGGGAATACCGTTTCAGCCTCTCGTTAATCTCATCAAAACGTGCCAATACTTTTTCTTCCTGCCCATATGCCTGCACAACCTGCTGGTTTCCCACCATCTCGTCTACCAGCCCAGTCTGCTCCCCTCGCACTTCCGACTGCTTCTGGAACATGCTGTGCGTCCTCTTTGCGATAAATCCCGCCACAAAGAATGAAAGCGGCGTGACAACTACGACAACCAGCGTGATCCAGACATTGATGCCAATCATAAAAAATAACGTCCCCAGTATAGTCAGGATACCGGTAAATGCCTGTGTAAACCCCATCAAAAGCCCGTCTGCAAACTGATCGACATCCGCAATGACACGGCTGACAATATCTCCAACCGGATGGCTGTCCAGATACCGCACCGGCAGCTTCTGTATTTTGTGAAATACATCTTTTCTGATATCGCGGACTACCAGATACGTGATCCGGTTGTTGCAGACATTCATGATCCACTGGGAAATCCCAGTCAACAAGACCATGACGGCCATTTCCGCTAACAGTATTTTTAATACAGAAAAATCAACCCTTCCGGCGTCTGCCATGCTGTCTACCGCATATCCCGTGAGGATGGGCAGATACAGGGTACAAATCACTGACGCCGCAGAAAAAAATACGGAAAAAAACAACAGCCACCAGTAGTTTTTAATATAGAGCAATACCTTTTTGATCGTCTGTCTATTTCCCATCCTTCATTTCCTCCTTTTGAAACTGAGAATAGTGGATTTCATGATATAGCTTACAGGTTTCTAACAGTTCCCCATGCGTTCCCATGCCGACGACCTTTCCGTCGTCCAGCGCCAGGATAAGGTCTGCATGGCGCAGGGAAGACGTCCGCTGAGAGACAATAAAAACAGTCGGATGATAAGATAACCCCTTCAGGCTCTGGCGCAGCCTGGCGTCCGTCGCATAATCCAACGCAGAGGTGCTGTCATCTAATATCAGGATTTCCGGTCTGCGCACCAGCGCTCTCGCAATGCTCAGCCTCTGCCTCTGGCCGCCGGACAGGTTTCTGCCGCCCTGGGCGACTTCCGTATCCATTCCCCGCTCCTTCTTTTCCACAAACTCCATAGACTGGGACAGAATCAGCGCTTCTTTGAGCGCCTCCTCGTCCGCCTCCTCGTTTCCCCACAAAAGATTTTCGCGTATCGTCCCATGGAACAATACCGGTTTCTGCATGACGATCCCTATCTTTTTCCGCAGTACGTCAATCGGGATTTCCCTGACATTTTTCCCATCAACCAGCACTTCCCCCTCCGTCGCATCATAGAAGCGCGGGATCAGATGGACAAGCGAGCTTTTCCCCGAGCCAGTGCCGCCGATAATGCCAATCGTCTGTCCAGGCTCCGCCGTAAAATCAACCCCCTCAATCGATGGTTCTGACGCCCCCCGGTATCTAAGAGCCGCCCTTTTAAAAATAACCTGCCCGCCCGACTTTTCTCCTGCAACGTCCTTATCTGTCTTTTGAAGTACCTCGGAAGCAGTTCCTCCGGAAGTTTCTCTCATCTTTTCTCCTGCAACGTCTCTCCCTGCCCCTGATGGACTGGTTCCGCTAAAACCTTTGCCTCGTGCTTTCCTGCCCCCCTCATCACCAAAATTATTTTTTTCCTCCTGCTCTGCCAGCCCCTCCCCGAGGGAAGAATGAATCTCAAACACACTCTCAACGCGGCTTGCACATGCCAGCGCTTTATTGGCAAGGATAATCGTATTGGCAAACTTGACTAACTCTATCAAAATCTGCGTCAGGTAATTGATCATTGCCACAACTTTCCCCTGTGACAAAAATCCGGCGTTGATCCGGACGCCTCCTGTCCAGAGAAGGACAACAAGCGCCAGATTGATCAGCACATACGTGACCGGATTTGTCAGCGCTGAGATTTTTCCTACAAGCTGCTGCATATATGCCAGAAAATTATTTTCCTGTTCAAATTCTTCTTCCTCCTCCCGCTCCCTGTGAAAAGCCCGGATCACGCGCACTCCGGTCAGATTTTCTCTGGTGCTCCCAAGCACTCTGTCCAATGCCCCCTGTACTTTTTTGTGGAGCGGCATACTGACTGCCATAATGCCAAAGACCGTCGCCATCAAAAGAGCGACTACGACAACAAACACAATGGCAGCCTGCGCATCCATCAAAAACGCCAGGATCACGGAGCCGGCAACGATAAACGGCGAGCGTAAGAAAAGCCGCAGCGCCATATTTACTCCGGCCTGCACCTGGTTGATATCGCTGGTCATCCGTGTGATCAGGGTGGAAGTCCCAATCTCATCAATCTCGGAAAAAGAAAGAGATTCTATATGGGCAAACAGCGCATGGCGCAGGTTTGCTGAAAATCCGACGGCAGCTTTTGCCGCGAAATACTGTGCTGTCGCAGAGCAGAGCAGCCCCACTGCAGCCAACAGCGCCAGAACGCCGCCATACCGCATAATATAACCGCTGTCTGATTCTGCAATGCCATGATCGATGATCGCCGCCGTCACCAGTGGGACAATCAGGTCAAACCCGGCCTCTAACAGTTTAAACAGCGGACCTAAGATACATTCCTTTTTATAATCTTTGATATATATTAATAATTTTTTCATCACAATCCCCATTTCTGAGCAGCCTGCCGGCCAATGCTCTGTATCACCACGCAGACAATTTTATCACGAACTCTTCCCATAATCAATTTCCAACCCTCAGGATACAAAAATAAAATCATCTCTGCCACATCCGCCTGGCGGCAGATCGTCCCGCGCTTCTTGGCACACAAAAATCATCTCTGCCACGCCCGCCTGGCGGCAGATCGTTCCGCATTTCTTTTTATCGACAATTATTTATTTTCTGTTATAATGAAAGCAAATCTATTTTTCCCGGAAACGAGACAAAAAATAACGACACAGGAGGACGCCATGGAACAATTTGAATTGATCGCACCCTGTCATTTTGGTCTGGAAGCCGTATTAAAACGCGAGATCCTCGATTTAGGCTATGAGATAAAAAAAGTCGAAGACGGAAAAGTGACATTTGCAGGACCAGCCGAAGCAATCGCCAGGGCAAATATTTTTTTAAGGACAACGGAACGGATTCTGATCAAAGTCGGCAGTTTCCGCGCTGCGACGTTTGACGAGCTGTTTGAGGGGACAAAAGCGCTCCCCTGGGAACGCTATATCCCGGAAGACGGAAAATTCTGGGTTGCAAAGGCGACTTCCGTCAAGAGCAGCCTGTTTAGCCCTTCCGATATCCAGTCCATTATGAAAAAAGCAATGGTTGACCGCCTGAAGAAAAAATATAACCGAAACTGGTTTGAAGAGGATGGCGCAGAATTTCCTATCCGCGTCACGCTGATGAAGGACGAAGTGACCGTAGGTCTTGACACATCCGGCGCCTCCCTCCACAAGAGAGGCTACCGCCTCGCCACAGTAAAAGCGCCGATCACAGAAACCCTCGCCGCGGCGCTGATCCTCCTGACACCATGGAAAAGGGACAGGATTTTGATAGATCCGTTCTGCGGCAGCGGCACCTTTCCAATCGAGGCGGCAATGATCGGTGCGAGGATCGCACCGGGCATGAATCGCTCTTTTACCGCCGAAAACTGGCACTGGCTCTCCAAAAAAAGCTGGTATGAGGCAGCCGACGAGGCACAGGATCAGATCATCAGGGACTGCCAAATGGATATCCAGGGCTATGATATAAGCGAGGACGCCATTAAAGCGGCAATAAAAAACGCCGAACGCGCTGAGGTCAGGCATTTGATCCATTTCCAGAAACGGCCATTAAAGGAATTAAGCCACCGCAAAAAATACGGCTTTCTCATTACAAACCCACCCTACGGCGAGCGGTTAAGCGAAAAAAAAGAACTGCCCGCCCTGTATCGTGAGATTGGAGAAGTGTACCAAAAACTGGATAGCTGGTCGATGTTTTTGATCACCGCCTACGAAGAGGCGCAAAAATATATCGGGCAGAAGGCGACAAAAAACCGAAAAATCTACAACGGCATGATGAAGACGTATTTTTATCAATATATGGGCGCAAAACCGCCCAAAAGACACGAGTAGGACAGAACAAAAAGACGCCCTTCCGGCGTCTTTTTGTTCTGTTATGGTTTTAATAAAACTCTCCTGATAATTCCCCTGACATCGCATAGAGAAAATCTACGATCTGATGGATTGTCATCACAGTATCTCGGTGGAACGCCGTCTGCTTTTCTAATTCGTGCGATACATTATTCACAGTAAACGCCGTCCCCAGCAACTCCTGCAATAGCTGCAGTATCATATCGATCACAGCCTCCCTGTCCTCTTCGGAAGCTTCTTTCATCTCCATAACGCACTGCCGGATCTCGTCAATCCCCGAAACCAGTTTGTCAGTAATATTAATTGAATCCAGGGACATCTGCTCCAGAGAATCCAAGGACGTCTCCATCCGTTCCAACACCAGTACCGTCTTTTTTTCCGTTTCTCTATAATCCATTAAAACACCCCCAGCAATTCATGAATCGTATCTATTCCCACTAGCTGCAGATTCCCTGTCAATGCAGCCGGAATTTCTAATTGCCTTTTGTTTACCTGAGGCAGCAGACAGCGTTTAAAACCTAATTTCGCCGCCTCCGCCACGCGCTGTTCCGCCATTGGCACGGCGCGCACCTCCCCGACAAGTCCCACTTCCCCAAAACAAATCGTACTGCTGTCCAATGCCTGATTGCGGTAGCTCGACAGCAATGCCGCCACAATCCCCAAATCTAACGCCGGTTCGCTGATTCGCATACCGCCCGCCACATTAATATATGCATCACAGTCGCCCATGCGGAGACCTAAGCGTTTCTCTATCACCGCCATCAGCAAATTGACGCGGTTATAATCAGTTCCCGCCGCAGTCCTGCGGGGCATATTAAAGTTTGTCTGGCACACCAGCGCCTGCACCTCGACCAAGATCGGACGCGTCCCCTCCATGGAGCAGGCGACAATAGACCCCGGCTCATTCTCCGGTTTTCCCTGCAGCATATATTCAGATGGGTTAGTAACTTCAACCAGGCCACAGCCGCGCATCTCGAACACGCCGACTTCGTTGGTGGAACCAAAGCGGTTTTTCACGCCGCGCAAGAAACGGTAAGAAGCGCTTCCGTCCCCTTCAAAATAAAGCACCGTGTCTACCATATGTTCCAGCACACGCGGCCCCGCCACAACGCCCTCTTTCGTCACATGCCCCACGACAAAGACAGAAACGGCAAGCTCTTTTGCCACCCGCATCAAAGCGCCGGTCGTTTCACGCACCTGACCTACGCTCCCCGGTGCAGAGCCGATCTCTTCCCGGTACATTGTCTGGATGGAATCAATGACCACGACATCTGGCTTCATCCTGCCAACCGTCTCTACTACCACGTCCAGATCCGTCTCGCTCAGCAAAAACAGTTCCTGTTCAAAATCGCCCAACCGGTCTGCACGCATCTTAATCTGTCTGACCGATTCCTCTCCCGAAACATACAAGATCTTTTTGCCCCGATCCGCCAGTTTTTGGCACATCTGCAAAAGCAGCGTAGATTTTCCAATCCCCGGGTCGCCTCCGACTAAGATCAGGGAACCGGTAACAATGCCGCCGCCCAATACTCTGTCAAATTCACCAATCCCTGTCTCAGTGCGCTCTTCCGAAGAAGCGCTGACCTCTGACAACCTGACAGGCTGCGCTTTTACTGCCCTGACTGTCTCTTTCCCCGCCGCATTCCGGACAACCGGCTCTTCCACAAAAGTATTCCACTCTCTGCAGCCGGGACATTGTCCCATCCACTTTGCACTTTCATATCCGCATTCTTTGCAGAAAAAGACAGTTTTTGTTTTTCCTTTTGCCATCGCTACATCTTGACGATACGGATATCGGAAGTCTGTCCGGCATTTAATTCCAGGCTCAGCACCAGCTTGCCGCCGAGGTTCGTCTTCATCTTGCCGATATTTGTATCATCCACAAACACCTTGTACTCTGTTTCCGGCTCAAGCTCCAGCGTAATGGACACATCTGTCAGACCCTCAACAGAAAAAGTCATCTCCTCTTCCGTCATTTTCAATCCGGTAACTACCGTCCCGGGAACCGACTCATACACAAACAGCCCGTTCCTCTCTAACTTTGTGATCTCGCGGAACGTTTTTACCTTGTACAGATCTCCCTCAAATTCAAAATCAGAAAGTTTCTGTTTGGTATCAAATTCATAATTCCCAAAACTTAACGTGCCATCCTCTTCCTTGCGCATTAATTCCTTAATCACTGCCATGGTTACTTTTCCTCCTGTGTTCTTTTTACGTTCTCCCGAACGGAATCATCAACCATCAGGCAAACGCAAAACCCCCGTCCACCAAAATTCCATTCCAATAAAGTATGTTAATTATACCACAAACCCCTGTCATTTTCTACTATTACAATTTACAAAATACAATCTTTTCCTCGCGGTATTCTGCACGGATCGTATCTCCTGGCATGATTTCCGCCGCAAGTACCCTGTCCGCGATCTCATCCTCAATCTTTGTCTGGATGCTCCGGCGTATCGGACGGGCGCCATAATTCTTATCAAAGCCGCTTTTTGCAAGATATTCGACCGCCTCGTCAGAAACTTCAAGCACAATGCTTAACTGGGACTCCAGCCGCTTTGTCAGGACGCCTAACATCATTTTCACGATCTCTTTGATATTCTCCTGCGTCAGTGTATGAAATACCAGCATCTCGTCAATGCGGTTGATAAATTCCGGCTTAAATATTTTTTTAACCTCTTCCAGGACGCTTTCTTTCATTTTTTTGTAGTCCGCTTCCTGATCCTCCCTGCTGCCAAAGCCAAGCTGTTTCGGTGAGATGATCCGCTGCGCCCCGGCATTCGACGTCATAATGATGATCGTATTCTTAAAGCTGACCTTCCGCCCCTGGGCGTCTGTGACATGACCGTCCTCCAATATCTGCAAAAGGATATTAAACACATCCAGATGCGCCTTTTCAATCTCGTCAAACAGAACGACGGAATAGGGGTGGCGCCTTATCTTTTCACTGAGCTGTCCTCCGTCCTCATAGCCGACATATCCCGGCGGCGAACCGATCATTTTGGATACGCTGTGTTTTTCCATATATTCAGACATATCGACGCGGATGATATCCTCCTCTTTTCCAAACACCGCCTCCGCCAGCGCCTTTGACAGCTCTGTCTTGCCGACGCCGGTCGGACCTAAGAACAGGAATGAACCGATCGGACGGTTCGGGTCTTTTAATCCCACCCGGCCGCGCCGCACCGCCTTTGCCACAGCTGAAACCGCCTCGTCCTGCCCAATGACGCGGCGGTGCAGTTCCTGCTCCAGTTCCCGCAGGCGCACTGTCTCTTCCTCCTGGATCTTCTGTACCGGGATTTTTGTCCAGTCAGCTATGACATTCGCTACGTCGGCTTCCGTTACGACAAGCTCTTCGTGAGTTCTCTCGGCCTCCTGTTTCTTCCTGCTCTCTTCTATTTTTTCACGGCAGGCGTTCTGCTTCTTTTTTAACTCTCCTGCCAATTCAAAATCTTTATGATAAAGAGCCTCTTCTTTTTCCTTTTCCAGCGCGGTGTATTCTTCTTCTAACGCCCGCAGCTCCGGCGATGGCAAAAGCAGGCTCAGGCCAATCTTTGCCGACGCCTCGTCCACCGCATCGATTGCCTTATCCGGCAGAAAACGGTCGTTGACATAGCGCTGCGTCATCTTAACCGCCGCTATCAGGGCGGCATCTGTAATCTCAACATGATGATGCGCTTCATACCGTTCCCGAAGCCCTTTTAATATCCTGATCGCCTCTTCCTCATCCGGCTCTTCTACCTCTACCGGCTGGAAACGCCTCTCCAATGCGGCGTCTTTTTCGATATATTTACGGTATTCTTCTCTCGTCGTTGCCCCGATGATCTGAATCTCTCCCCGCGCCAGCGCCGGTTTCAATATATTGGCAGCGTCAATCGCGCCCTCTGCGCCTCCGGCGCCGATTATCGTATGGATCTCATCGATAAACAACATGACATTGCCCGACTGCTTCACTTCCCGCAGCGCCCGCTTGATGCGCTCCTCAAACTCGCCGCGGTATTTACTCCCCGCAACCATGCCGGACAGATCGAGCACCAGCACTCTTCTGTCCTGCAGCATCTCCGGGATATCCCCTTCCGCGATTTTCTGCGCCAATCCTTCTACCACAGCCGTCTTTCCAACGCCTGGCTCTCCTACCAGACAGGGATTATTCTTTGTTCTCCGGCTCAATATCTGCACCAGGCGGCGGATTTCGCGCTCCCGCCCCACAACCGGGTCAAGCTTTCCGTCTTTGGCGTATGCCGTCAGATCCCTGCTGTACTGATCCAGCATCGGCGTTGCAGACTTTCCTCCCCTGCCCCTCTGCATCATATATTCATTTTTTGCACTGGTCATATCCTGTCCCGTCGCCGTCAGCACATCAATATAGAGTTTCTGTACATTGACGCCTTTTGTATTGAGGAGACGGACGGCAATACAGTCCACTTCTTTTAACAGGGCGATCAGAATATGCTCCGTCCCTGTGCCCGGCGCCCCCAGGCGCTCTGCCTCCGCCTGGCTGTTGGCGACAACTTTTTTTGCCCGCGGCGTCATACATTGCTTTCCCATCGTCAGGAGGGAGGCGCCTGTAACAAAATTTTCCTCAATCAAGGCTTCTATCTCTTCTTCCTGGACTCCGTTTTCCCTGAGTACTTCAAACGCCACTCCTTTTGTCGCAAGAAGCCCCAGGAGCAAATGTTCTGTCCCAATATATCCATGCCCCAGTGTTGTTGCCTTCTTCTCTGCATTTTCCAGAACTTTTTCTGCATTTTTAGTAAAACGTTTCTGCATGATCTACCTCTTTCCTGCGCTGCCTGTATGACCCGGTTCGCCGGGTCTGCAAGGTTTGTGCCGCAGCGCTGGGCACAAGCTTGCTGCGCGAACAGGATTCGCGTCTTTTTTTATGGAATAGGATTAGGGTGTCAAAAGGGTGCTCACTCAAGCTTTTGACACCTTAATCGGAATCGGAAATTGCAGCCCCTCCTAAAGGAGGGCTTTGAAATGTAGTGGTGCTCAAGGACACCAGCGCAGGCGGTGCCCTTTTTTATTTTTTTCTGCGGAACAGGCTTGCCAGCACGATCACTAACAGGCAAAACACCGCCATGATCGCAATAATATATTTCAGGCTAAGTATCTGATTTTCATATTGGCCGATCGTCTCCGGAGAGACGCCCTGCGCATCATAGCGATACCACTCTTTCACTTTTTCGTACGGAAAGACGGCGTCGTCTTCTTTGTCATACAGATAAAACCCTTCCTCTTTTCCTTTTCCGTAAACCAAGACAAGGCGGCCTTCTTTGTCCGATCTTAACAGATAGGCAGAGAGGCTTACCCCGTCTATCTCTACATTCCCGCGCTCGAATCCGTCCGGTACTTCTACATCGCCTGCTGGCTCTTTTAAGACGACCTGCTGGCTGCCGGATAAGACCGTTTTCCCATTCCGCCTCTGCAGCGTCACTCTTTTCCCGCTGTCAGCGCGGTTCCCGCCGCCTTCTTTCTGCACGGTGATAACAATCCTGTAAACAGTCTCTGTATGATATCTGGATACCACCTTTATTTTAATGATATTCTTTCCCTCTTTCAACTGCTTATTGCCGTCCAGCGTTACCTTTGCGCGGCTGTCCTGCGCCGCATATGTGACAGACAGCTTTTTTGCGTCTGTCGAGATCACTCCGCTGTACTTAATGATATCTGGTGAAAACTGTGGGGTCAATTCTACGTTTTTAATCTTTAAGCTGCGCAGCTTA
>CANQCD010000003.1 GCA_947589455.1 uncultured Lachnospiraceae bacterium
GGCGCGGTCAATAAGACAAAAGAGGTTGCCGGGATTACGAAGCTTACGGCAAGCATCAACTCTGCGAATAATAAATTAGACAGTCTCTATATCGAGATTGGAAAAGCCTATGCAGAAAAGTACGGCGATACAGAGGAAGAGCCGTTCGCCGGCCTCTTGCAGAGCGTGAGGGAGCAAAAAAGGGTGATCGCGGAAAAAGAGGCGGAAAAAGCAATGATGAAAGGGGAGAAGATTTGTCCTGCCTGCGGCGCTTCTATGCCGGAAAAAACAGCGTTCTGCAGCCAGTGCGGCGCAAAGATGGACAGCGACAGTTGACAAATCTTAGGAATCAGGTAAAATCAGAATACTGAAAGCTGCTGTCTGCAGATTGGACGGTACAGGTTTTATCTTGGGATTGGCCGGGAATAGCAGCCATTGAAAATTTTTTTTGGAGGGAACAGTATGGCAGAGAAATACAACCACCACACGGTGGAAAAGAAGTGGCAGAAAATCTGGGATGAGGAAAAGGCGTTTCAGACAAAAAATGATTATACAAAACCTAAATTTTATGCGCTGGTGGAGTTCCCATACCCATCCGGACAGGGGCTTCACGTCGGGCATCCAAGGCCTTATACGGCTCTGGATATTGTGGCGCGCAAACGCCGTATGCAGGGCTACAACGTGTTATATCCGATGGGCTGGGATGCGTTTGGTCTTCCGACGGAGAATTATGCGATCAAGAATAAAATCCATCCGGGCGTGGTGACAAAAAATAACGTAGCGCGGTTTAAAGAGCAGCTGCACGCACTGGGATATTCCTTTGACTGGGACAGGGAGATCAATACGACAGATCCGGAATATTATAAGTGGACGCAGTGGATTTTCTTAAAACTGTTTCAGGCGGGACTTGCCTACAAAAAAGAGATGCCGATTAACTGGTGCACCTCCTGCAAAGTCGGGCTTGCCAACGAGGAAGTAGTCAACGGCGTCTGTGAGAGATGCGGCTCGGAAGTGGTCCGCAAGGTAAAGAGCGAGTGGATGTTAAAGATCACCAACTATGCAGATAAGCTGTTAGAGGGGTTGGAGGAAGTAGATTATATTGAGCGCGTCAAGACGTCGCAGAGAAACTGGATCGGGCGTTCCGAGGGCGCCGAGGTAGATTTTGCGCTTGCCGGCAAGGAGGAAAAGCTGCGCGTCTATACGACAAGGCCGGATACGCTGTTTGGCGCAACTTATATGGTGGTCTCACCGGAGCATCCGCTGATCGACAAATATCAGGACGAGATCACGAACTGGGACGAGATTGTGAGTTACCGCGAGATGGCGGCAAAGAAATCTGATTTTGAGAGAACGGAGCTTGCAAAGGAAAAGACAGGCGTGCTGCTTGGCGGTTTAGAGGCGGTCAATCCTGTCAATGATACAAAAATCCCGATCTGGATTTCCGATTATGTGTTGATGACTTACGGAACCGGCGCGATCATGGCGGTGCCGGCGCACGATGACCGCGACTGGGAGTTTGCAAAGAAATTTAACCTTCCGCTGATCCAGGTAGTAGAGGGAAAGGATGGTCCTGTGGACGTCAACGAGGCCGCCTATACCGACGTGGCGTCCGGAACGATGATAAATTCCGGTTTTCTTGACGGATTAAGCGTAGAGGAAGCCAAAGAAAAGATCAAAGATTTCCTGACGGAAAAGAAGATCGGAAACAGAAAAGTGAATTATAAGCTCCGCGACTGGGTATTTTCAAGACAGAGATACTGGGGCGAGCCGATTCCGATCGTAGAATGTGAAAAGTGCGGTTTTGTACCGCTTGACGAGAGCGAGCTGCCGCTGCTGCTTCCGGAAGTAGACAGCTATATGCCGACAGATAACGGCGAGTCTCCGCTTGCGGCTATGACGGACTGGGTAAACACGACTTGTCCTTGCTGCGGGGGACCGGCAAAACGAGAGACGGATACGATGCCGCAGTGGGCCGGTTCTTCCTGGTATTTTTTGCGGTATACCGATCCGCACAACAAAGAAGCGCTGGCAAGTCCGGAGGCGTTAAAATACTGGCTTCCGGTAGACTGGTATAACGGCGGTATGGAGCACACGACGCTCCATCTGCTCTATTCCCGTTTCTGGCATAAATTTCTGTATGACCAGAAAGTAGTCCCGACGCCGGAGCCATATCAGAAGAGGACTTCGCATGGGATGATCCTGGGAGAAAATGGCGAGAAAATGAGCAAATCCCGCGGCAACGTAGTCAATCCGGATGATATTGTCAGGGATTACGGAGCAGATACTCTGCGCACATATGAGATGTTTATTGGCGCATTTGACTTAAGCGCCTCCTGGTCGGAGGACGGAGTGAAGGGCTGCCGCCGCTTTTTGGAGCGCGTCTGGAAGCTGCAGACGATCCTGACAGGAGAAGAGGGATATTCCAAAGATCTGGAAATAAAAATGCACCAGACGATAAAGAAAGTAGGCAGTGATTTTGAAAATATGAAATTTAATACGGCGATCGCCGCTATGATGTCACTGATCAATGAGTTTTACAGGAAGGATGCCGTGACGCTGGGAGAATACCGGACGTTTCTTATCCTTCTGAATCCGGTGGCGCCGCATATCACGGAAGAGTTGTGGAATCTGACCGGCGGCAGCGGCAGGATCTATGAGCAGTCCTGGCCGGAATATGAGGAAGAAAAAACAGTAGAATCGACGATAGAGATTGCCGTACAGATCAATGGAAAGACAAAGGCGACAATCTCGATTGGCAAGGACGAGGAAAAGGAAGAAGTGCTTGCCCGCGCAAAAGAGGCGCTGGGCTCTAAATTGTCCGGCAATATCATCAAAGAAATCTATGTGCCGGGAAGAATTGTAAATATTGTGGCAAAATAGGATTGAAATGCCAGATCAGGTACATATACATAAAATGTACCTGATTTTTGTGTGAGGGATCAGAGCATCAAATAAAGGAGAAACTTATGGGGCTTGTCGAACTGTTTCTGGTTGCAGTGGGGCTGTCGATGGATGCTTTTGCAGTATCAATCTGTAAAGGGCTTGGCATGACTAAGTTCAAGGCTTGGAATGCGGCTGTCATTGCACTTTTTTTCGGAGGATTCCAGGCGTTGATGCCGTTTTTGGGATGGCTTCTTGGTCTGGGCTTCCAGCAATATATTGAGAGCGTGGATCATTGGATTGCTTTTATACTGCTTGCCTTTATCGGCGGGCAGATGATATGGGAGACAAGAAAAGATGAGACAGGGGAGGAAGACGGGGACAGACTTCGGATCGGACAGCTTTTTTTGCTCGCCGTTGCAACAAGCATTGACGCGCTGGCAGTCGGGGTCACATTTGCCCTTCTCCCGGGGACAAATATCTGGCATTCGATCTTGTTGATCGGAATCACGACATTTTTGATCTCTTTTGCCGGAGTGGCGATAGGGCGCCGCTTTGGAAACAGATATGAAAAACGGGCGCAGATATTTGGCGGTATTATTTTGATTGTACTGGGAATAAAGATTTTACTGGAACATTTAAGTTGAAAAAACGCGGTGAGGAGCTGTTTTATTTTGTGATAAAAAGAATGCCGCATTTTTGCAGTTCCAGGCGTTTCACAAATGCCTGAAAGCGTCATAAACAGGTAATTGCGAAACGATTCAAAATAGTGTATTGCATTGTGCAAAATGTACAAAAAGCATAAGCGTCATAGTGGAAAGGAGAAGACAGAGATGGAATATCTTTTGCTTATTGTCGGTTTTGTGTTGTTGATCAAGGGGGCGGATTTTTTTGTAGGGGGCAGCTCCAGCGTTGCCAAAAGCTTAAAGATCCCTTCGCTGATCATTGGCATGACGATTGTTGCGATGGGGACCAGCCTGCCAGAGTGTTCTGTCAGTGTGGGGGCGGCGATAAAGGGGGAAGCGGGGCTTGCGATTGGGAATGCCGTTGGTTCCAATATTTTTAACCTGATGGTAGTCTGCGGTTTCTGTGCGCTGTTTTGCCCGCTCGCAGTGCAGAGATCGATGTTACTAAAAGAGTTTCCGTTTTCTATTTTTACTGCGCTTCTTCTGTTGGCTTTTGGCTTTACTTCCATGGAGGTAGGACGTCTGGAAGGAGCGGCGCTGTTAGTTGTCTTTGCAGTATTCCTCTTGTGGATGGTACTTTCTGCATTAAAGTCCAGAAAGGAAGGCGGGGCTGCGGGCGAGGGGGACTATGAGATCCTGCCCGGGTGGAAGTCGGCTCTTTATATTCTGGGCGGCGGCGCGGCGATTGCCGTGGGCGGCGACCTTGTCGTGGATTCCGCTTCTGCGATCGCGGTCCATTTTGGCATGAGCCAGAATCTGGTGGGACTTACTATTGTAGCGTTCGGTACCAGCCTGCCGGAACTTGTCACCTCTATTGTGGCGGCGAGGAAAAAAGAGGTGGATATGGCGCTCGGGAATGTCATCGGTTCGAATATTTTTAATATTTTGTTTGTGTTGGGGGCGGCAACGGCAATCGCGCCAGTTCCGTTTAAGATGGAGAATGTGGCTGATATCATTGTGCTGTGCGCTTTTAGCGTGCTGGTGCTGATACTGACGTGGACGAAGCTGAAGCTGGTGCGCTGGGAGGGTGCAGTGATGCTTTTGTGCTATGCCGGGTATTTTGCCTATATTTTTAACCGGTAGTTTTTTTGTGGCGTCTGGGCGGCTGGAGATATTGTTTTTTTTCTGCCATTATGATAGGATAGGCACAAAGAGGGCGCTGCAGAGCGGAGCGTCAATGTTTACTGCAGAAAGAGAAGGTATGATTCATGGAAAAGAAACATAAAAGGCAGAAGAGGATCAATCTGGCGCTGCTCGTAGTTTTGCTGGCAGGCATTGTTGCCAGCGTCCTGATCTATGTGGAGAGGAACGAAAAGCGCATCCTTGCGCAAAATACACAATATCTGGAGGACGATACCAGACAGACCAGTGAAAATATCAATGAATTTTTTGATGATTCCACGAAAAATATCAGTTTGATATCCAGTCTTTACAGCAAGGCGATGACCTCGTCGGAAGTGGATATCCAGGAGCTTCAGGAATTAGCGCAGAGCGCTTCTTTTGACGTATTCCAATTTATCTCAGCAAACGGAAAAAAGACAACAGTTGACGGGGAGACGGTGGACTGTACAAACAGGGAATCCTATATTAAAGGGATGCAGGGAAAGACAGGCGTTTATGCAAGGCCTGCAGAAACAGGCGACGGAGAAAATTTTCTGGTATTCTATACTCCCCTGATCTATCGAGAAAAGATTCTTGGGGTCATGCTTGGGATCTATACGCAGGAACATTTGACAAACATCCTGGCAAGCTCCTATTTTGGACAGGAGGCAACGTCTTACCTTTGCCTGGCCGACGGCAGCGTTGTCGCTTCGTATGGCGACGGGAAGGCGCCGCGGAATATCCTGGCAAGGCAGGAAAAGAAAAAGATCCTGGATGAGGAGACGCGCAAAAATATCCGTCAGGTTTTTGAAGACAAGGGTTCTTACAGTTATCTGTATGAGAGACAGGGCAAGGTCTCTAACGCCTATATCACACGGCTGCCGGAAGATGGGTGGCTTTTATTAAAAACGTTTCCGTCTTCGGTAAATGATGTGATGCTGCGTCAGGCGAGCCGGGACGCAACCCTTCTGCAGATCGTGGTATGCGCCATGTTTGCGGTCTATCTTGTTCTGGTGATTTTTACAAATCTGAGAAGCAGGAAAGCGTTAGTCAATGAAAATAAAAACATGGCGATGATGGTAAAATCTGTGACGACGCTTTATACTCGTTTTGCCGTGCTGGATTTAGAAAAAGATACCTACGAATATATTATGAAAGGGGACTTTTCTTATCTTGGGATGCCGGAGAGAGGCAGGTATTCCGACCTGCTTAGGAAGTGCGGCGAATTATACATTGTGGAAGAAAACGAGCCTCCGATCGCCGAGAGGTTATCCAGCGAAAAGCTTCAGGAGGAGTTAGGGCAGAAAACGTCATATATCCAGGCGGAATATTGTATGGCGGCAGGCAGGGAAAAAAGATGGGAAAAAATAACAATGATGCGCCTCAACCGGGAGGGCGAGAAGGTGACGAGCGTTTTTCTGGCGGTCGAAGATATCACAACGCTGAAAAATGAAGAGCTGCAGAAACGCCAGGCGCTGACCGAGGCGTATGAACTGGCGGAGGCCGCAAATAATGCAAAGAGCGATTTTCTCTCCCGCATGTCCCACGATATCCGCACGCCGATGAATGCGATCATTGGCATGACGGCGATCGCTGGCACAAAGCTAGACGACAAAGAGCGCGTGGTCGACTGCCTGAATAAGATCACGATGTCAAGCAAGCATCTGCTGTCCCTGATCAATGATATCCTGGATATGAGTAAGATTGAATCCGGCAAGTTAAATTTAAACGAGGAGGAATTTAACCTGGCAGATTTGATGGAAAATCTCCTGGACATGGTGCGTCCGCTGGTAAAGGAGAAAAAGCACAACCTGAACATGGTGATCAACGGGATTGAACATGAAGCCGTCGTGGGCGATAGTTTAAGGATACAGCAGGTATTTCTGAATCTTATGAGCAATGCCGTCAAATATACAAACGAGGGAGGAAATATCTCTGTCTCAATCCAGGAAAGGCCGAGCAAACAGGCGTGGACCGGCTGTTACGAGTTTGTATTTGAGGACGATGGGATCGGGATGTCGCAGGAGTTTTTAGAGCGTATTTTCCAGCCGTTTGAGCGAGCAGAGGATGAAAGGATCCATAAGATACAGGGAACCGGGCTCGGAATGCCGATCACGCTTAATATTGTCAGGATGATGGACGGCGATATCCGGGTAGAGAGCGAACCGGGCGTTGGAACTCGTTTTACTGTGACGATTTTCCTGAAACTGCAGGATAAGGTAGAAGAGGTTGCAACAGAGCTGGAAGGCCTTCCGGTCCTTGTGGCGGACGACGATCCGATTGCGTGTGAGAGCGCCTGCGTGATATTAAATGAGCTGGGCATGAGAAGCATGGGCGTTATGTCCGGCCAGGAGGCGATCGACTGCGTCAGGGAGGCAAAAGAGACGGGAGAAGACTTTTTCGCTGTGATCCTGGACTGGAGGATGCCGGATATTGACGGCATCAAAGTGGCAAAAGAGATTCGCAGGATGGTTGGGGACGATGTTCCAATCATTATCTTTTCGGGGTATGACTGGTCTGAGATTGAGATGGAGGCAAGGGCTGCGGGAGTCGATCTGTTTGTTACAAAGCCGCTCTTTAAGTCCAAGCTGAAACCGATTTTCAGGAATCTGGTCAATAAAGACGTCGCCGCCCAGTCTGAGTATATGCCGTTAGAGTCTGTGCAGGCCAGGGATTATAGCGGCAGCCGTATTATGGTAGTAGAAGACAATGAATTGAACCGCGAGATAGCGGTAGAAATTTTTGAGATGGCGGGGCTGACCGTAGAGGCGGCGGAGGATGGAAAACAGGCGTATGATATGTTTGCCGCCAGCGAGCCCGGCTATTATAAGATGATATTTATGGATATCCAGATGCCGGTGATGAACGGTTACGATGCAACCGTGGCAATCCGCGCATTGGACAGAAGGGATGCAAAGAGCATACCGATCGTAGCGATGACGGCAAATGCATTTGCAGAGGATGTACAGGCTGCCAAAAGCTGCGGCATGAATGAACATATCGCCAAGCCGCTCGATGAAGAAAAACTGGTGCAGGTGTTAGAGCGCTGGTTATAATGGCTGCCGTGCCACGAGCCGGAACTTCGTATCCTGTCTTTTGGCGGGGACGGGGTCCGGCTGTTTTTTTCTGCCCGGCAGTTTTAAAACGGTTCAAAAAAGATTAGCGCTGTTAGTTGTAATGCGGCGCTAATCTTTTTCTTGACATTTTTTGCAATCCGTATTATGATATGTCACAAAGATTATTAGCACTCAATAAGAGCGACTGCTAATTACCGCTGCAAGAAGAGAGGAGAGATAACAATGCAGGCAAGAACAGGTAGTTTATCAATCGAATCTGAAAATATGTTTCCGATTATCAAAAAGTGGCTGTATTCAGACCACGATATTTTTGTGCGTGAGTTGATATCAAACGGCTGCGACGCCATCACAAAACTGAAAAAGTTAGACATTATGGGAGAATATACGCTTCCGGATGATTTTAAGGCGAAGATTGAGGTAGTAGTCAATCCGGAGGAAAAGACGATTTCCTTTACTGATACCGGCGTTGGCATGACAGAGGATGAGGTCAGCGAGTATATTAACCAGGTGGCGTTTTCCGGTGCGACAGACTTTTTGGAGAAATATAAGGATAAGACAAATGAGGAGCAGATCATCGGTCATTTTGGGCTTGGGTTCTACTCTGCATTTATGGTGGCCGACCGCGTGGCGATCGATACACTGTCATGGCAGGAGGGGGCGCAGGCCGTCCACTGGGAGAGCGAAGGCGGCATCAATTTTGAGATGTCGGACGGAGATAAGAGCGAAGTTGGGACAACGATTACGCTATATGTCTCTGAGGACAGCCTGGAATTTGCAAATGAATACCGGATCCGTGAGGTGTTGAATAAATATTGTTCCTTTATGCCGGTGGAGATTTTCCTTTCTAAGGCAAATGCAGAGCAGGAGTTTGAGACAGTCGATGAGGAGGACGTACGCGAGGACGATGTTGTCGTGGAACGGTTTACCGAGGAGGCAAAGACAGAGGAGAAAGAGAACGAAAACGGTGAAAAAGAAGTCGTTGAGATTTCTCCGGAAAAGAAAAAAGCAAAGATCCACAAGCGGCCGGTTTCTCTCAGCGATACGATGCCTCTGTGGATGAAGCATCCAAACGACTGCACGGAGGAAGAATATAAGGAATTTTACCGGAACGTATTCCAGGATTACAGGGAGCCGCTGTTCTGGATCCACCTGAATATGGATTATCCGTTTAATCTGAAAGGGATTTTGTATTTCCCGAAGATCAATACGGAATATGACAATCTGGAAGGCGTGATCAAACTGTATAACAACCAGGTTTTTATCGCTGATAATATCAAGGAAGTCATTCCGGAATTTCTGATGCTGTTAAAGGGCGTGATCGATTGTCCGGATCTGCCGCTCAATGTTTCAAGGAGTGCGCTGCAAAACGATGGGTTTGTCCGGAAGATTTCTGATTATATTACAAAGAAGGTGGCTGACAAGCTTTCTGGTATGTATAAGGTAGAAAGGGAAAATTATGAGAAATATTGGGACGATATCAGTCCGTTTATCAAATACGGCTGTTTAAAGGACGATAAGTTCCGCGAGAAGATGTCAGAATTTATTATCTTTAAGGATTTGGACGGAAAATTCATCACCCTGCCGGAATATGTAGAGGAACGAAAGAAAGCAGAGGGCGCCGGGGATGATGTTGAAGTTCTTGACAGCGTAGAGGAAGCGCAGGAAAAAGAAGGGGAGGAAGGCGAAGAAAAGGAAGAGGAGCCGACAACCGTATATTATGCGACAGATCTGCAGCAGCAGAGCCAGTATATCAATCTCTTCAAAGAACAGGGGATCAATGCCGTTGTGCTGACTCATACGATTGACCAGCCGTTTATCTCCCAGTTAGAGCAGGGCGATCTGAAAGTTAAATTCCAGCGGATCGATGCAGATTTGAATGATGTGATGAAGGATGAGGAGGATGAAGAAATCTTAAAGGAGCAGACGGAGAGCCTGTCAGAGATTTTCAGGAAAGCGCTTGGCAGAGAACAGCTAGACGTCAGGGTAGAAAAATTAAAGAACGAGTCAATCTCTTCTGTTATGACGCTGCCGGAAGAGACGCGCCGTATGCAGGATATGATGAAGATGTATAGCATGGGCGGCGCCGATATGGGAATGTTTGGCGGCGGGGAAACCCTGATCTTAAATTCCGCCAACGCATTAGTCAGATATATCCTGGAAAATAAAGAGGGAGAGCACACGGAAATGTTCTGCAGACAGCTCTATGATCTGGCGATGCTCGCTCATAAGCCGCTTCCGGCAGATGAGATGACAGAATTTGTGGCGCGGAGCAATGAGATCATGATGCTTTTGACCAAATGATCGGAGACAGAGCCGTGTCAGGGATGGCGGCGAAGCGCGCATGACGCTGTCAGACGGAGCGCAGTTCCGCACGTTGACAGGGCTGCAAGAAAAGGAAAGCCGGTGGGCTTTCCTTTTTCCGTTGAAAAAATTACAAGAAGATATTGACGGATGGTCATTTTCGGAGTATACTGCATTATAGAAAAATGACGAAAGGTCATTTTATGTAATGATTTCTGCCTGAAAGGGCAGGGAAAGGATGAGAGAGATGGTAAAATTTGGTAAATGGATCACGAAGCACAAAAACATCATTCTGATCATTGCAGTGCTTCTCTTACTGCCAGCGGCGTATGGGTATCTGACGACGAAGATTAATTACGATGTGCTCAGCTATCTGCCGAAATCATTGGAGACAGTAGAGGGGCAGGACGTCCTGGTGGATGAGTTTGGAATGGGCGCTTTTTCGATGGTCGTTGTGGAAGGCATGGAGTCGAAAGATATCACGGCGCTGGAAGAAAAGATTGAGGCGGTCGACCATGTCTATGATGTGCTTTGGTATGATGACGTCCTGGATACGAACATACCGGCGGAGATGCTCCCGTCTGATCTGCGGGATGCGTTTTTTAACGGAGACGCGACGATGATGATCGCCCTGTTTGACGGGACGACGTCAGAGGATACAACGATGGACGCAATGACGGAAATCCGCAGGATTGTCGGGAAAAACGTGTTTGCGAGCGGGATGTCGGGAGTTGTTACCGACATTAAAAACCTGGCGCTGCAGGAAATGCCAGTCTATGTTGTTGTGGCGTCTGTCTTATCCCTTATCATCCTGCTGATCACGATGGATTCCCTGGTCGCGCCGGTGATCTTTTTGGCGACGATAGGAATGTCTGTAGTGTATAATCTGGGAAGCAATTTTTTCTTAGGAGACGTCTCATATATCACACAGGCGCTGGCGGCAGTGCTCCAGTTAGCCGTTACGATGGATTATTCCATCTTTTTGCTGGAAAGCTACGAGGCAAACAAACAGCGGTATCCGGGAGATAAGAACAGGGCGATGGCACATGCGATCGGAAATACCTTTAAATCTGTGTCCAGCAGCTCTGTCACGACCATTGCCGGTTTTCTTGCCCTGTGCTTTATGACGTATAAGCTGGGGACCAATATCGGCATTGTTATGTCAAAGGGCGTTATTATCGGCGTGGTGGCATGTATCACAGTGCTTCCGGCAATGATCCTCACGTTTGACAAGGCGATTGAGAAGACAACCCACAAGGCGCTGATCCCATCTCTGGACGGTGCGTCAAAGGTAGTTGTCAAGCTGCGCTGGGTGGCGCTTGTTATTTTCCTGGTGCTCCTTTTCCCGGCGGCATATGGCAATAACAATTACCAGATTTATTATAATCTGGATACTTCCCTTCCAAAAGACATACCGAGTTATGAAGCAAATCAGAAGCTGAAAGAAAAGTTTGATATGAGCGTTGTGCATATGGTGCTTTTGGAGGATGGACTTTCCGCAAAAGAGAAAAACGCGATGATCAAGGAAGTAGAAGGAGTAGACGGCGTAAAGTGGGTTATCGGGCTGGATTCGCTGTTTGGGCCAAACGTTCCGGATTCTATGATTCCAGGCGATATCAAAGAAATGTTAAACAGCGGCGAACATGAACTGCAGTTTATCTGCTCTGACTATGCATCGGCAACGGATGAGTCAAACGAGCAGATCCATGAAATTGATAATATTGTAAAGAAATATCAGAAGAGTGGAATGGTGATTGGCGAGGCTCCTTTGATGAAGGATTTGTCTGACGTGACAAATATTGATCTGGAAAATGTCAATATCATATCCATAGCGGCTATTTTTCTGATCATCCTGATAACGTTTAAATCAATCCTGATACCGATCATCCTCGTGGCGGTGATCGAGTTTGCGATTATCTGTAACATGGCGGTTCCGTTCTATGCGGATACGCCGCTCCCATTTGTCGCAAGTATCGTGATTGGGACCATTCAGCTTGGCGCGACAGTGGATTATGCTATTTTAATGACAAACCGGTATCATAAAGAGCGGACGCAGGGAAAGAAGAGCAAGAAGGAGGCGATCCTGATCGCGCATCAGACCTCATTCAAATCAATCCTGACCAGCGGTTTTTGCTTTTTTGCAGCGACATTCGGCGTATCTGTATACTCAAGGGTCGATATGATCGGTTCAATCTGCACGCTGCTGTCAAGAGGCGCGATCATCAGCATGGTAGTCGTCCTGGCAATCCTGCCGGCAATGCTGTGGCTGTTTGACGGGCTCATTATCCGCACTTCATGGGATATGATCAAAGAGAAGGTATGGCAGCGCGACAAACAAAAAACAGAGGAAGCCTGACCTGCAGGGCGGCAAAAAGAGATAGAAGCAGTGGAATATCAGAAAAGAATGATAAAAATTGCCAAAATCTGGTTATAATAAAAATGGCAGCAAATCAAAGAAAGGAAAGGGATAGACATGAGAAAGAATAAAAAGAAACTATTGGCGGCCGGCATCGGCGCACTGGTCACATCAGGCTTGCTGTTAGGAAGCGTAGAATATGCTTCCCACACCTTTGAGGCAAAAAACGCCTCTGCCTTTACTGAGATGGCAAAGAAGACAAAAACCGTCAGCGAAAAAGTCCCGGTGAACGAAGCCGGTAAAAAAGAAAAAGGCGGCGTAAAGAAAGAGGAGACTGTGTATGTGACAATGGATGCACAGGGGACGCCGGAGGAAGTCTTAGTATCTGACTGGCTCAAAAATTCCGGTATCGGCGGCGCCCTGGAGGATCAGAGCAGCCTGACTGACATTGAAAACACAAAGGGAGACGAGACATTTACGCAGGATGGGGAAAAGCTCACCTGGGATGCAGGAGACAAAGATATTTATTATCAGGGGAAATCGTCAGAAGAGCTCCCAATCGGAATGTCTGTCACCTATGAGCTTGACGGACAGGAGATCAGCCCGGAAGAGCTGGTAGGAAAGAGTGGCCGGCTGAAGATCACGATACAATACACCAATGAATCCAAAAAACAGGTTTTCTTAGACGGCCAGAATAAAGAGATTTATACCCCGTTTGTTATGGCGACCGGCATGATCCTTCCGGTAGATAAATTTTCTAACGTAGAGGTTGACCATGGGCAGGTTTTGTCGGAGGGAGACAATGATATCCTGTTTGTATACGGACTGCCGGGAATGAAGGAAAATCTGGATTTGAGCGGGCTGGATTTCGGGGATGATGTTTCGCCGGATACGTCAAAATTAGAGAAAAAGCTGACGGATACGGCAACGATTACCGCTGACGTCAAGGATTTTGAGATGGGCGCGACGTATACTGTTGCGACTGCAAGCCTGTTAGACGAGATTTCTTTTGACAATGCGATGGATACCGGCGATCTGGAAGATAAGATGGATGAATTGACAGATGCGGCGGAGGAACTGGTGGACGGCACCGGAAAAATCTCGGATGGATTAGATGAACTGGACGGAAGCTTTGCAAAATATGCCGATGCGATCGATACCGTAAAGGACAGTGTAAAGACGTTAGACGATGGCGGCAAAAAAATTTATAAGGCGACGATAACTTATACGACGGGCGCCGATAAGCTGTTAAAAGGCGTCAGGACATATGTGTCCGGCACGAAGACTTTTGCAAAGAGCACAAAGACCTATGCAAGCGGCGCAAAGAAGCTCGTGAAAGGCGTGAACACATTGAGTGGGGCGGCTTCGTCGTTCCCGGATTCTTATAAAGAGTTTCACAGTAAGCTGGGAGAATATACAACCGGTGTCAATACGCTGTTGTCGGAAGACAATATGAAAAAATTAGGCGAGGCTGTTGCAAAGTTAAAAACAGGGATTTCATCTGCTGACAAGGGACTGAAAACAGTTCAGGCAGGAGTTTCCCAGATGAATGCCGGGGCAAAGAAGTTAAACGAAAACAGCGAGTCAGCGGCAAAGATGATTGCGACATATCAGGCTCTTTTAGAGCAGGCGCAGGCGGCTCTGGCCTCTCCAGATCTGACGGCGGAGCAGAAACAGCAGTATGCAGGGCAGGTAGAATTATATACCGGGACGATCGCTTATCTGCAGGGGGCGAAAGAGCTTGCAGCCAGCGTAGATGAAGCGACAGACGGAGCAGGAGAGAACGACCTGGCGGCAGGACTTGCACAGATTGAGGCGGCAACGGATACCGAGGCTTCCGGAGAAAATTTATATACCGGGATGTCCGCTCTGGAAAGCAGCGTTGGGACGATTGCTGAAAATGCAGGAGTTTTGCGGGACTCTAAAGATGCCTTGATGGCGGCAAGCAGTACGATCCAGGAAAATATCAAAAAAATTGCCTCAAATCTGAAGCTGATTGGCAAGAAAGGAAAAGTATTAGTAAAGAATAACAAAAAAATAAAATCTGCGGCCAATACCCTGACAAAAAATGCGGGTGTGATCAAATCAAATTCCGGAAAGATCACATCCTCCAGCGATAAATTCCGAAACGGAGTAAAAGAATTATCCAAAGGGACCGCAGCGCTCCTTGCAGGAGCCGGTCAGCTGCAGGATAAGACAGGGGATGTGGCAGATGGGATTTCCAAGCTGGCGACTGGAGCAGTGACTCTGGATGATGGGATGAACCAGTTCAGGACAGATGGGACGGATAAGCTGACCAACGCGATGGACAGCCTGATAGACGGTATCGAGCAGATCAGGGACCGTGTTCAGGCAGTATCTGACGCAGCAGAGGATTATAACAGTTTTTCCGGCATTGACAGCAGTATGGATGGAAGAGTTAAATTTATTATGACGACAAAAGAGATTAAGGCGGAAGAAGAGTAAAAGAGGTGTCTCACTTGGGGAAAGTTGAGGAGAAAAAGAAACAAAAACAGGAGGCGCTGCTAGAGTCTGCGTTCGCTCTGTTTACGGAACGAGGGGTAGACTATACGTCAGTTTCTGATATTACGCGGCGCGCCAATATGGCGAAAGGGACGTTTTATCTCTATTTCAGGGATAAATATGAGATCAGGGATTATCTGATCGGCCATCAGACTGCGATGATATTTAAGCAGGCGGGAATCCAGCTGCATCAATGGCTGGATTCCAACCCGTATGATTCTTTGGAGGAGTGTGTCATCTATCTGGTAAACCAGGTATTAGATATCTTAGAGACAAATCCGACTTTGCTTAAATTTATTTCTAAAAATTTAAGCTGGGGGATTTTCTCAGCGCTCCGCGTCACAGATATGGACAACCAGAATTATATTGAAATATTTGACACGCTGATAGAGAAGTCTCCTAAAAAGTACAGGAGCAGACAGTTGATGATATACATGATAGTGGAACTGATCAATGCGACCTGTTATAATGTGATCCTGCATCAGTCGCCGGTAAAGCTGCCGGAATTAAAAGAGGCGCTTTACCCGGCAATCCGCAGCATCATTAAACAGTTTGAATGTAACAGCAGTGAAGTCCAGGAAACCGCAGGATGACAAAAAAACGACAAATATTTGTCAAAATTAGGGACTATGATAGAATTGATTGACAGATTGATGGTACGGGGCAGGCTGGAACAAAAAGAGATTTCAGAATTGCTCCGGTTTCGAAAGCCAGAGACAGTAGAGTACCTGTTTGAAAAGGCGCGAATGGTGCGCGCAGGAAACAGGCGAAAAGCAGCCGAGATCTGGGGCAGGATCCCCGTGAGCAGTTATTGTAAATATAATTGCAAGATGTGCGGGCTGCGCAGGGATAATCAGTTTGCAAAGCGTTACCGGATGGATGAGAAGACCGTGCTTTCCTGTTGTATGCAGTATTACCGGCAGGGAGTCCGGGGGTTTTACCTGGAGAGCGGGGATGATATCGCGCTGTCTGAAAAAAATATGGCGCAGCTGCTGCTGGGGATTGCAGAGCGGCTGGAGAACGTAAAAGTAGTGCTGGCAATGGGGGAAAAACCTCTGTCCGCCTATGCGCATTGGAAACAGATTGGGGCAGATGGATATGTTTTGTACCATGGCTGTGCAAACGAGCAGCAGTTTAAAAAAATTTATCCCTCTAATATGTCGCCGTTACTCAGGAAACAATGTCTTTGGGGCTTGAAAGAGTACGGTTATCAGGCCGGGACCGGCTTTCTGGTAGGACTTCCCTACCAGACAATGGATGACGTCGCCGCTGATATTTGTTTTATCCGTGAATTTTGTCCTTCGATCATTGACGTGGGTGCGTTTGTCCCTGCATTGCATACGCCGTTTGAGCGGGAGCGCAGTGGAAATGGAGAAGTGGTCCTACAGATCATTGCAATTTTCCGGATTATGTTTCCAGAAGCTCATATTATTGCAGATCCGACATTAGACAGGGTGATGCAGAATGGGAGATTCCGCGCGTTGGACGCCGGTGCAGATGTTTTGCTGGTTGACGCGTTGGAAGGCGGATGGCTGGAGCAATATCAGGTATATGAGCGCAGGACAGGAAGGCTGTCGGCTCCTGTTGACAATGTAGAGCAATGCAGGGAGCAGCTGCGCATGAGAGGTCTGTCTTTATAAAAAGAGACAGGCCTTTTTAGTAGGATAAGAAATTGCAAGTCCTCCTAAAAGAGGGCTTTGAAATATAGTGGAGTGCAAAGGCACGAGCGCAGGCGGTGTCCTTTTTATGGGATAGGAGGACTTTGAAATGTAGTGGTGCACAAGGGCGCCAGCGCAGGCGGTGCCCTTTTTATGGGATAGGAAATTGCAAGCCCTCCTAAAAGAGGGCTTTGAAATATAGTGGAGTGCAAAGGCGCCAGCGCAGGCGGTGTCCTTTTTCATGGGATAGGAAATTGCAAGCCCTCCTAAAAGAGGGCTTTGAAATGTAGTGGGACGCAAGTGCACCAGCGCAGGCGGTGCCCTTGTGCACAGTTGCCGGTAAGCGGCGGTATTAAGGTGGGTTGTCTGACATGCTTGCTATATGAGGAAAGGGGTTTTATGGAAACATGACAGTATTAGCTGCGGAAGAAGACTTTATCTGGCTGGACAGCCTGCAGGCAGAGCTGGGAAAGAAAAAGATCACATTAAAAGAGATGGACATCTATCCCGAAAAGGGGATAGAACAGGGTATAATAAAAGTTTTGTCTGAGGAGCTTGACAGTCTCTGTGCGGAGGGAGTTCCGACTGTCTTGCTGATGTCATGGCAGTATCTGAAAACAGCCGGCGGAAGCTGGCAGACAGGCTTGGAACAGATCTGCTCCGGCTGTCCGGCGCCGGTGGTGCTGCTTTCAGAAAGGCGGCAGGTAAAGCGGGAATTGGCGGGGTTTGAAGCGGGAATTGCAGATTATGTGACAAAGCAGGACGATATCCGCATTGTTGCGGCGAGGCTTCAGTCTGTGCTGATGCGTTATGCTTCCGGCCAGAGGGCGGCAGATGGGGAGGATGTGCTGTTTGAACAGGCGACATATACCGTCTGGATTCAGGGGCAAAAGCAGGAATTA
Source organism: uncultured Lachnospiraceae bacterium (assembly GCA_947589455.1). Classification (GTDB taxonomy): domain Bacteria; phylum Bacillota; class Clostridia; order Lachnospirales; family Lachnospiraceae; genus Butyribacter. Next base: position 17,464 of record CANQCD010000003.1, read on the forward strand.
TCCCATCTGGAATATGCTGTTTTTGAGTGCCTGTACAAAAATAAGGACACTGTTTTAAAACGTCAGTTTATCTTCCGGGAAATCTGGGGTGAAAAGCCGGTTAAGGATATGCGGGTTGTAGATACTGTCGTCAAGCGGCTTCGCAAAAAAATAGAAAAAACCCAGTATGTGATTCAATCAAAATACAAACTGGGTTATATCCTGACAAAAGAATAGGGATTTCTGTCGTCTTTCGGCAGATTTTCCGCATTTTGGGATCCGGCTTATAAGATATAATTTCCTGCGGTGCGTGGGAAGGGGAGTACGTCGCGGATATTGCTGACGCCGGTTAAGTACATGACGCAGCGCTCAAATCCCAATCCAAATCCAGAATGGCGTACACTGCCATATTTGCGCAGATCCGTATAAAATCCATAGTCGGCTTCTTTTAAGCCGGCTTCTTTCATCCGATGCAGCAGAGTCTCATGATCGTCTTCGCGCTGGCTTCCGCCGATGATTTCGCCGACGCCCGGTACCAGACAGTCCATGGCGGCCACTGTTTTTCCGTCCGGGTTTAATTTCATATAAAACGCCTTGATCTCTTTTGGATAATCCGTCACAAAAACAGGGCGCTGGAACACTTCTTCTGTCAGATACCGTTCGTGTTCTGTCTGTAAATCGCAGCCCCAGGCTGCTTTATACTGGAAGCGGTCATTTTCTTTCTCCAGCAGGGCGATGGCGTCTGTGTAAGTGATATGGCCGAATTGGGAGTGCAGGACATTATTTAGCCGGTCGGTCAGCCCCTTGTCGATATACTGGTTACAGAAAGCGATTTCCTCAGGCGCCTGTTCCATCACAAAGGCAATCACATATTTTAGCAGGTTTTCTGCAATCTCCATATCATCTGACAGATCGGCAAACGCCATTTCTGGCTCGATCATCCAAAATTCTGCCGCGTGTCTCGGCGTGTTAGAATGTTCTGCGCGGAAAGTCGGCCCAAAAGTATAAATATTCTGGAAAGCAAGGGCGAAAGTTTCCCCATTTAACTGACCGCTGACTGTCAGGTTCATTTCCTGTCCAAAGAAGTCTTTGGAATAATCAATCTCACCGTCCTGGGTTATTGGTGGGTTCGCGGCGTCCAAAGTAGTTACGCGAAACATTTCTCCGGCGCCTTCGCAGTCGCTGCCTGTCAGGATTGGCGTGTGCACATAGACAAACCCCTGTTCCTGAAAAAAACGGTGGATTGCCCAGGCAGCCAGGGAACGGATGCGGAATACTGCCTGAAAGGTATTTGTCCGCGGGCGCAGATGGGGAATGGTACGCAGATATTCCATGGAATGCCGTTTCTTTTGGAGGGGATAATCCGGGGAAGAGTTTCCCTCAACGGTAATCTTTGACGCATGGATCTCCACCGGCTGTTTGGCGCCGGGAGTCGCTGTGACAGCGCCGTCGATGATAAGGGAAGCGCCGACATTCAGTTTTGAGATTTCCCGGAAGTTATCCAGCGTGTCATCAAATACGATCTGCATGGGAAGAAAACAGGTTCCGTCATGCAGGGAGATAAATCCAAATGTTTTGGAACCGCGGATGCTGCGGACCCATCCGCATACGGTTACGTTTTTGTTGTCCCATGTCTCCTGTTTCTGGTAAATGGTCTTTATATGAGTAAATTTCATAGCGCTCCTCCATTTTATTTTTAAATTATTTCTCCTCATTGTCTCTAGTATTTCCCATTTTGGCAAATCCGTCAAGTAAAATGCCTGTTTTTGGCGAAATATGTCGGTAAAATATGGGTTTGTTGGTTGACAATACGACAAAAAATGTACTAGTATTAGTATAACATGAGTTTATTCCAGACAAAGTGTTGGTACTAGCATAACATGAGTTTGCACCAAACAAAGTAAAATTATAACTTTTTTATAAAAGCGGATAAGCGTAAAAATAGAAAAGACAGGGGAATGGGAAATGAAAGTAATTGTTGTAGACGACGACAGGGAAGCGATTGCAGTTTTTGAAGAAGCGGTAAAGGATATGCCAGAGATAGAGGTCACAGCGTCTTTTACGGATGGCAGTATGGTCATACCGTATCTTGAGAAAAACCCGGTGGATTTAGTAATTATGGATGTAGTAATGAACGGCGTCGACGGAATTCAGCTTGGCGGCATCCTGCGCGGCCTGTATCCGGATATTCAGCTGATCTATATTACCGGATACGAGAACTATGCGATGGATGCGATCCGTCTTCATGCGGTGACATATCTTGTCAAACCATATGAAAAAGAGGAGTTGGAATATGCCATTGAGACGGCAAAGCTTTTGCTGAGAAGAAAACAGAAGAGGATTGTGGTCAAAACGTTCGGGCATTTTGACGTCTTTGTAGACAATAAACCGATTATGTTCCGAAGCGGCAAAGCGAAAGAACTGTTAGCTCTTTTAGTGGACAGGCAGGGAGGGACGGTAAATACCGACCAGGCGATCTGCGCATTGTGGGAGGACAGGCCAAATGATGAGGCGACGCAGAATCTCTGCAGTAAGGTGACGAAGGGGCTGTATAACGAGCTGAAAGAACATGACGCCCATGAGATGCTTCTGGTGTCCAGAGGGCTGCGGTGCGTAGATACCGAAGTATTTTACTGTGATATGTACGCGTTGCTGGAAGACAGCAAGAAGGAGAAAAAGAATTTTTCAGGCGAGTACATGATCGATTATAGCTGGGCGGAGGACAGGGTCTCCCAGCTGACAAAATATATTTAAAGAAAATAATATGGAAAAATTAAAAAGGGAAAAATCCGCGTTTTGCTCTTGCACACCGCTATGTTTGCAATCCCTCCTATAGGAGGGATTGCAATTTCCTATTCCCCAAAAAAAGTGTAAAATTTTATTCGCTGAATAAGATTTTACACTTTTTTTAGCTGTTTCAGGAAGCCGTTACAGCGGCAAAATTCCATTTGGATTCCATTTTCATTCCCGGTTTATTCAGAAATGGATACTATAATGATTCAAGAAAAGACAAAAGCCGTGGAATTACTACGGATTTTGTGGCATATCATTTGCTTTTTTGGCTGAAAGGAGGAAAATTATGGATAAAAAAGCATTACGTGTCATTATTGCGGACAATAATCTGCACGACAGGGAGAGCAAGGAAAAGACGATGAAAGAAATGGGGATGCAGGTAATTTTATCAACAGGAAATGGAAGCAAGGCGCTTACGGCGATCCGGACAGAAAAGCCGGATGTTGTGGTGCTTGACATGATCTTGCCGGGGATTGACGGCATTGGCATTTTGGAGGAAATTAACGCACATTATTCTCTGGAAAAGAAACCGATCTTTATTGTGGAAACGGCTCTTAGAATGGAAAACCTGGTCAATGAGGCGATTCAGGCAGGCGCCGATTACTATATGATGAAGCCGGTCTCTAATGCGATGCTGATGAAAAGAATGATGCAGCTGGTGGAGCGGGATGGCGCCAACGAGCCGTTTATGCAGGAGGAAGAAAAACAGAGCAGCCTGGTGGAACGGCCGATAATAGTGAAAACTTCCGCATCAGACCGCGATGAGCTGTTTTCCGGCGATCTGGAAAAAGATATTACAAATATTTTGCTGGAGATAGGCATTCCTGCACATATCAAAGGATATCAGTATATCCGCGAAGGGATCATTATGGCATTTCACGACAGAAATATGCTTCATTACATTACAAAGTTTTTGTATCCGTCGATCGCACAGAAATATAAAACAAATTCCAGCAGCGTAGAGCGGACGATACGACATGCGATCGAGGTGGCATGGCGCAGAGGCAATATTGAGATACTGGAAGAGATTTTTGGAAATACGGTCAGTGCGGAAAAAGGCAAACCGACAAATTCAGAATTTCTTGCACTGCTCACGGACAAGCTCCATCTGGAATATCGTGTACAGACAACTGCTTCATAAGAAGAAAAAAGTACGGTTTTGGGAAGAAAGGAGGAGTGGCGTATGCCCTTTTTTCGGGAGATCGCTCGAAAAATAATGGTATGCCAGCAAGCTGCTAAGTTTGCCCTTTTTTTAGGAAAAAACGTTAAGGAAAATCGGAAAACTTGACGCTATCTCACATTTAAGGTATACTAAAAAGATAGCGTCAGGTTTTTTGTTATTATTTACATGTATACATGAGTACAATAATACATGTGGATTGCATAAAAGACCAGATAGAACAGACAGCAAAGGGGGAATCATTATTGGGAAATAAATCAATGATGGCATTGAGTGATAAATTGGACAGTCAATTCGACCAGCTTGTGGAAAACTGCATGAAGTCGGGGGCGATCGACCTGAACCTGTATCAGGAATACGATGTAAAAAGGGGATTGCGCGACAGCAACGGAAGCGGCGTGTTGACAGGGCTCACAGAAATTTCTGATGTGTGCGCATATGATATTGACGAGGGGGTGAAAAAGCCGGCGCAGGGGCGGCTTTATTATCAGGGATATGACGTCAAGGATTTAGTGGGAACCGGGCTGGATAAGCGCTATGCGTTTGAGCAGACGACGTATTTGCTCCTGTTTGGCAGATTGCCGTCCAGAGAGCAGCTGGCTGTTTTTTCAGAGATCATATGCAGTTTGCAGGAATTATCCGGACAGTTTGTGCGCGATGTTATTATGAAGAAACCAAGCGCCAATTTGATGAACGCATTGCAAAAAAGCGTCCTTACCTTATATTCCTATGACTCAAATCCGGATGATATTTCCGTGCCGAATGTGCTGCGCCAGTCGTTGCAGCTGGTATCCAAGCTTCCGCTTATCTCGGTATACAGTTATTTTGCTTACCGGCATTTTCATGATTTTCAGAGCCTGGTGATCAAACCGGCGTTAAAAGAATATTCAACGGCTGAAAATATTTTACATATGCTGCGCCCGGACGGAGAATTTTCCAAACTGGAGGCAAGGGTTTTAGATGCGGCTCTTGTGCTTCATGCAGAGCATGGCGGCGGGAATAACTCAACCTTTACAAACCATGTGGTCACATCTTCCGGCACAGATACGTATTCTGCAGTTGCGGCTTCGATCGCATCGCTGAAAGGGCCGAGACACGGCGGGGCAAATCTGAAAGTGCTGCATATGATGAATGATTTAAAAGAACATTGCGGATTAGATGCGGATCGGGGGACAGTGAGAGAGTATCTGATGAAACTTTTGGACGGAAAGGCGTTTGACGGCTCCGGGCTGATCTATGGTATGGGTCATGCGGTGTATACTCTGTCTGATCCGCGCGAGGTCATCCTGAAAGGGTATGCAGAAAAACTTGCGCAGACGAAAGGGATGGAAGAGGAGTATGCCCTGTATGATCTAGTGGAACAGGAAGCCCGTGATCTGTTGTCAAACCGTTCCCAAACGGCCAAGCCAATCTGCGCCAATGTGGATTTTTACAGTGGGCTGATCTATACGATGTTAAATATCCCAGAGGAGTTATTTACACCGTTGTTTGCTATTTCCCGTATTTCCGGGTGGAGCGCCCATCGTTTGGAAGAACTTGTCAACAAAGGGAAAATTATCCGTCCGGCATATAAATACGTCGGGCATCACAGAGAGTTTCCGAAAATGTGAGAGAACGTTTTTGGGGCTCCGGACAGAATTGTTTTGCATAAGAATTTTAAAGTTTGTATATTTTTTCAATGAAAAGCCATACTAGGAAAGCAAGATTATGGAATCAAATGATTTCAAAAGAAAGGTATGGTGAGCGATTTGAGGAAAAAGAAGCTATTACTGGCAGCATTGCTCTGTTTTTCTATGACAGCATTTGCCGGGTGCGGACAGGACAATAACGCAGACAACACAGATAATGCGGCGGTTTCCGCAGAGCCGTCTGCAGAAGTTTCACCGGAAGCATCGGATGACAGCGTGGTGGATGATGTGGAAAATGGCGTAGAGGATGCTGTAGATGATGCAGGTGATGTGGTTGACGATGCTGTGGATGACGCCGAGGATGCAATGGATGGTGATGACGCAGATGATCAGTCAGACACAAATAATTCTGTTACAGAAGGTGAGTAACAGCTGTTGTATTTTTACAAAACAAAGAAAAAAGGCAATGCCTGCCAGGGCGCTGCCTTTTTTCTTTGTTTTGTAAAATGGATATTCCGGCCAAATGTAAGGCTATCACGGCAAAATATCTGGTCATTTCAATGAAATGTAAGGTTATCTCGGCAAAAAATCTGGTCATTCCAATGAAATGTAAGGTTATCTCGGCAAAAAATCTGGTCATTTCAGTGAAATGCAAGGCTGTCTCGGCAAAATATCTGGCCATTTCGGTGAATGGATGGCTATCCCAGGGAGATGGCGTACAGATAGCTGTCGCGGCCTTTGTAGGTAATCTCTTTTTCGAGAACCATGCCGAGATTTTTTGCAGTATGTACAGAGCGTTGGTTCTGTTTGTCGATCACCGCCACAATCCGTGTAATGTCTAACTCCGTCTTTGCATATTCAAAAACAGCCCGGCAGCATTCCAAAGCGTAACCATACCCCCAGTGCTCCCGGTCGAGAAGATAGGAGAGTGCGATTTCCTCCCTGCCGTCGATCATCAGGTTTTCAATCCCGCAGCGGCCGATCAGTTTTTTGGAAGTTTTGCTGTAAACGCCCCATATGCCATAACCGTAGAAGGAGTACACATTGCGGATATATGCTTTTTGTTTTTCTATCTCAGCATCCAGGTAATCCTCAATATCCGGTATATATTTTGCAACATCGGGATTCTGGTATATCTGGTATATTTCCCTGACGTCCTCTTTTGCCAGCTCTCGGATCTTTAACCGTTTCGTATTGGCGATCGTCACGGGTTCTCCCAGGCTGCGGTGGAGCACATTTTTAAAAAAGCGGTTGTCTATTGTTTCAAAGGATTCTAAGAGCACATCTGCCGCGGACAGATCCTGTTTGCCGGAATGTGGGTTTATGTAGCCTACGCATACGATCCCGGCTGCTTTGGCAGCCTGGACTCCATAGCAGGAATCTTCGACAACAACCGTTTCTCTGGCATTGACTCCAAGTTCTTTGATTGCCAGAAGAAAGGTATCCGGCGCTGGTTTTGGATTTTTTACGCTGCTGCTGGAAATTACCTTGGTAAAATATTTTTTGATGCCAAGCGCTTTTAATGCGTTTTCAATCTCGGCGGGGCTGGAAGAGGAAGCGACTGCCAGCCGGATTCCGCTGTGGCTCAGCTGTTTTACCAGGGCTGTAATGCCTGGGAGAGGCTGGTATCCCTCTTCTTTTAAGACTGCCTTCTTTTCGGCGAGCATTTCTGCGAGGAGATCTTCTTTTGAGATATCCATGCCAAACTGTTTGATGGATGCTTCGCAGAAATTTTCTGTGGAGCTGCCGATAAAGCTGGCACAGTAATCGAGATCGGCAGCCGCTCCGTGCCGTTTCAATACGCGCAGCGCAGCGTTGGCATGTTGTGGTTCACTGTCGATGATGACGCCGTCTAAATCAAATAGGATTGTCTTTAACATCACACACGCCTCCTTTCATTTTCTGTCATGGCCAGGCAGCCAGCGAAATATCCTGTTGTTTTTCGACAGTCTTTCTGACTTGCCTGATCTTGTTAGTATTATAGCAAATATCTGGTAAAAGGAAAAGCGTCATAGTGAAAAAAGGGGATAGGTTTTTTGGAGAATTTCTGCTATACTATAAACTGAGTATTAGATTTTTATTATGTTTTATAAAGAAAACGTGAAGCCAGCGTGCCGGCTCTGTCTGTCTGGAGGGATTGGACTGGTGTGCTGGAAATAAAATGCGCAGTGGAGGAAGATTATGGCGACAGTGAACCCTTTTTTTGCAGTGAGGCCGGCACAGGATCAGGCGGGACGAGTGGCCGCGCTGCCTTATGATGTATATAACCGCAGTGAGGCAAAGGAGGAGGTTTTGAGAGAACCACTTTCTTTTTTGAAGATTGACCGTGCGGAGACGCAGTTTGGGGATGAGGTGGACACATATGACGACAGAGTATACCAAAAGGCGGAGGAGATTTACAGGCAGATGAAGGGGGACGGTGTTTTTATCACCGACGACGAGCGCTGTTACTATATATACCGCCTGACGATGGACGGCAGGGAGCAGACCGGGATCGTGGCGTGTGCCAGCGTAGACGATTATCTGGAGGGCGTGATCAAAAAACATGAGAATACCAGAGAGGAGAAAGAACAGGACCGCATCCGCCATGTGGATACATTGAGCGCACAGACAGGACCGATCTTTCTTGCCTATCGCTCTGATGAAAAGATAAATGAGGTGGTAGGCCGTATCGCCGGTGCGGAGGAACCGCTGTATGATTTTACGGCGGCCGACGGTATCCGCCATACAGTATGGAAAGTCTGTAGTCCTGCAGATGTGGAAGCAATCCGCGGGCGGTTTGCACAGATTGACTCCATCTATATTGCCGACGGACACCACAGGGCGGCTTCCGCGGTGAAAGTCAGCCTGAAGCGGAGGGAGGCGCACCCGGATTATACAGGCAAGGAGGAGTTTAATTTCTTTCTCTCCGTCCTGTTCCCGGACGACCAGTTAATGATCATGGATTATAACCGCTGCGTGAAGGATTTGAATGGATATACAAAGGAAGAGTTTATAGAAAAAATAAAAGAGCATTTTTCAGTACAAAAGACCGGGGAGGCAAAAGCGCCGCGGCAGAAAGGACAGACAGCGATGTATCTGGAGGGAGAGTGGTATCTTCTGACTGCTCCTGAGAAGCTTCTTGCTGTTGATGATGCGGTGGAGGCGTTGGATGTTTCGATTTTGCAGAAATATTTATTACATCCTGTCCTGGGGATTGACGACCCGAGGACGGATGCGCGGATTGATTTTGTGGGAGGCATCCGCGGCCTTGGCGAGTTGGAGCGCCGGGCAGAATCTGATATGAAAGTATCTTTTGCGATGTATCCGACGTCAATAGGAGAGCTGTTTGCTGTCGCAGATGCCGGGCTTTTGATGCCGCCAAAATCAACGTGGTTTGAGCCGAAGCTCCGAAGCGGCCTGTTTATCCATGAGATAGAGCGGTAAACGGGGTAGCCTGCCCTAATATAAAAAAGGAGGAAAGGGGATATGGATAGTAAATTATACGATTTGATGGATTGGGCAGAGATTGAAGCGATTGTGTATTCAGAGCATGACCATCCTGAGCGGATCCTTGGTCCGCACAAGGTAAAAGGCAGTGTTTTAGTACAGACTTTTCTGCCGGGAGCAAAGACGGTTTTTATCAAAAGTTTAAAAGACGGAAAGCTTTATTCCATGGAAGAAGCGGATGAGGAAGGTTTTTTTGCAAGGCTGCTCCCTGCCCGGAAAAGCAATGCATATGAGCTGATCGTAAAGTATGAGGATGGCAGCGAATGTGTGGAACAGGATCCCTATTTTTATGGCAATCTGTTTCCAGAAGAAGAGTATAAGAAGTTTGAAAGCGGCGTCCACAGCGAAGTATACCGTTATCTGGGGGCGCATCTGGTCTGTGTATCTGGCAGCAGGGAAAATTTTAAGGTTTCATGGGACGTCCAAAAAACAGATCAGGATAAAAAAGAAGCAGATAAGATGTATGGAACGCATTTTGCTGTCTGGGCGCCAAATGCGATGCGTGTCAGCGTGGTAGGGAATTTTAACCAGTGGGACGGAAGAAAGCATCCAATGATCAGAGTGGGCGATTCCGGCCTGTTTGTGTTGTTTGTTCCGGAGGTGGAATGCGGAGCGGTTTATAAATACGAGATAAAGAAAAATGCCAGGAGCATTGCCTTAAAATCCGACCCGGTTGCATTCCGCAATGAGCTTCGTCCGGCCAGCGCCAGCGTTGTGACAGATCTGACGCAGTATCAGTGGAATGACAGCGAATGGATGGAAAAGAGGAGACAGACTGATTTTTCAAAAAGTCCTATGCTGGTATATGAGATGTGCCTTGGCGGCTGGAAGACATGGGAGCAGATGAACGCGGCTGCGGGGACGACAGGTACGGGGCTTCTCAATTATCAGGAAATCGCGCCGGAACTGGCAAGATATGTGAAAAGAACGGGCTATACCCATATTGAGCTGTTTCCGGTGATGGAATATTTCACGGAAGAATCCCTGGGATATGAGACGACTGGATATTACAGTGTTACTGCGCGGTACGGTTCGCCCAAGGACTTTATGAATTTTGTTGACTATATGCACCAGGAAGGGATTGGCGTGATCGTGGACTGGATGGCAACACAGTTTCCAGATGAAGAGAGCGGGCTTGTGAATTTTGATGGAAACTGTCTCTATGAGCCGTCAGATGGGCAGAAGAAAAGACATCCGTTTAACAAGTCCCTGTTTTTTGACTATGAGAAAAAACAGGTGTGCAGTTTTCTGATCTCAAACGCCATGTTCTGGAAGGACGTCTACCATATCGACGGTTTGCGGATCCCGGAGCTGGACGCCGTGTTGTACCTGGACTATGGAAAAGCTCCAGGGACATGGACGCCGAACAGGCAGGGAGGCAATGAAAATTTTGAGGCGGTTTCCTTTTTTCAGATGTTAAATAAGCTATTTCATGAGAGAGGGGACGGCGCTCTTCTCCTGGCGGGCGAGGCGTGTTATCAGTCTGGCGTGACAGTCTCTGTAGAAGAGGAGGGACTGGGATTTGATATGAAATGGAATAGCGGATGGTTTTATGATGTGGCTAAATATTTTTCACAGGATCCGCTGTTCCGAAAGGGGTTGCATCATACCTTGGTTTCCAGCACGCTTTATGTTTATGGCGAGTGTCAGAATCTGGTTCTTCCGCACGATGGGCTTTCCGGCGGCAAACAGACTCTGATCTCCCGGATGCCGGGACAGGAAGAAGAAAAGTTTGCAAATGTCAGGCTGTTGTTTGGCTATATGATGGCGCATCCTGGGAAAAAGCTGCAATTTATGGGGCTGGAGTTCGGGCAGACGGAGAGCTGGCAGTATGGGAGCGGGTTAAACTGGGAAGAGGCGGAGTGCGAGCCGAACCAGAAATTATACTACTATGTCCGGAAGCTGAACCATTTTTACAAAAGTCATCCGGCGCTCTATGAGGGAGATTATGACAAAGAGGGCTTTGAGTGGATCAGCTGCATGGATGCCGATCACAGCATTATAGCATTTGTGCGCAGGGATATGAAAAACAGTGAGACGCTTTTGGTGGTCTGCAATTTCACGCCGGTCATGTATGAGAATTTTAAAGTCGGCGCGCCGTTTGCAGGAAAATACACAGAAATCTTTAACAGTGACAGGGAAGATTTTGGCGGGACCGGCTGTGAAAACCAGTCGGACATCTTCTCCAGGGAGGTGTCGTGGGATGGAAGGGAGCATTCGATCACAATCGACGTTGCGCCTCTGGGAGTCAGTATTTTTAACTGTACACAGAAATAAAAGATACTGCCTGACCTGATTGATGACTCTGGAGCGGGAGCGGGCAGACGGAGGCCTGATTGCCTTGCAGGACAGAAGTCGTTTTCCTGATGATTCAGAAGCGGGAGCGGGCGTACGGAGAGCACAGAGACAGGAGAGTTTTAAAAATGGTGTGGTTATTACAGATGACAGCGTCGTCGGATACAACGATAGAGGATTTGGCAGATGAGCTCAGCTCTTCTGCCAGCAGCCAGGAAAAGACGAATTTTTTGATTGATTACCTGATGGCGCAGAGAGGCGTTGTCCTGGATTTCCTTAAGACATTGCTGGTTGCGCTGATCGTTTATCTGATCGGGAGGCATATTGTAAAATTTTGCCTGAAACTTACCAGAAAGTGGATGGAGAAGCATGAGGTTGAGATCAGTGTGCGCAATTTTATCATGTCGTTCGCTAAAGTGGTCTATCATCTGCTGCTGATCTTTGTCGTCGCCTGGATATTAGGGATTGGCGCAACGATCGTGGCAGTTGTCGGCTCGGCGGGGCTGGCGATCGGCCTTGCCTTACAGGGCAGTCTGTCAAACCTTGCCGGCGGCGTGCTGATCCTTTTGTTAAAGCCGTTTAAGGCGGGGGACTATATTGTTACGGCCGGGGTTGAGGGAACGGTTCAGAGCATTGATATTTTTTATACCAAGATCATTACTTTGGATAACAAGGTGGTTATGGTGCCGAATGGTACTGTGACTGCACAGAATATCACAAATACGACAAATGAGGAAAAACGTAAGGTTTTGATCGATTTTATGGTATCCTATGACACAGACACAGACAGGGTCAGGGAGCTTTTGTTTACCGTGATGCGGGAAGAGCCGCTGTTGTGCCAGGAGGAGCCAATGGAGGTAGTCATAAGCAGGCTGGCGCCCGTCCATGTGCAGATGCAGCTGCGGTGCTGGGCTGAGACACAGGATTACAGTGCAGCGGTCGCAGGGATGAATGAGAAGATAAAGAAAACCTTACAGGAACATAATATTTCGATTTCGTAATCGTTGGGAAGCAGGTGAACAGAGTGATTCAGATTTTGCGCACGGACGACAGGATTATTCATGAGGAGGAGGCTTTGGATGCCGGAGTTTGGGTAAACATGGTCAATCCTACCGTGACAGAGGGGGAAGAGATCGCCAGAAAATTAAATATTGATATCCAGGATCTTTTGGCGGCATTGGATGAAGAGGAGAGTTCCCGCGTGGAGCTGGAGGATGGATATACGCTGATTCTTGTGGATATCCCGACAATGGAGATCCGCCATGACAAAGAGGCGTATACGACGATCCCCCTTGGCATCATTCTGACACAGGATATCATCATTACGGTATGTACGGAGGAAACGCCGGTGCTGCAGGCTTTCTTAAATGGCAGGGTAAAGGAGTTCAGCACGAAAAAGAAGCTGCGTTTTGTCTACCAGATTCTGTTTCGCGCCGCAACGCTATACCAGTCCCATCTGCGCATCATTGATAAAAAACGCACGGAAATAGAGGAACGGATTGGCAAAAACACAGAAGACGCCGATCTGATCGATCTTCATGCCCTGGAATCAACGCTTGTCTATTTTGCCACGTCGCTCCGGGCAAACAGCGTTGTGCTTGACAGGCTGACGCGTTATAAAAGGTTAGAGCAGTATCCGGACGACAAAGATCTTTTGGGGGATGTGATCGTCGAGAACCGGCAGGCAATCGAGATGACAACGATTTACCGTGACATTATCAATGGAACAAGGGAGTTAATGTCTTCTGTGTTGGATAACCGGCTGAATATCGTGATGAAGTCCCTGACTTCTATTACGCTGGTCATGGGTATCCCGACATTGATCTCCGGGCTGTACGGGATGAATGTGGACAGCCGGTGGGTACCGCTTGCCAACTCAGCGCACGGTTTTGGAATTATCTGCGTTATGACGCTGGTGATCTGTATATTGATACTGATCATTCTTAAAAAAAAGAAAGTTTTGTAATTGTCTTGCACTGTTTGTGCTTGTATCGTATAATTATGGAAGATTGTTTTATAGGAGGATAGATACATGAATTTTGGTTACTTTGACGAGGAAAACAGAGAGTATGTCATCACCAGGCCGGACACGCCGGCGCCGTGGTGCAACTATCTTGGTTCGCCGGAATACGGCGCGATCATTTCCAACAATGCGGGAGGATACAGTTTTGTAAAGAGCGGTGCAAACGGCCGGATTCTCCGCTATCATTTTAACAGTGACGACACGCCGGGACGTTATCTCTATCTGCGGGATGATGAGGATGGTGATTTCTGGTCCGCTTCCTGGCAGCCGGTCGGCAAGGATTTGGACAAGTATAAGAGCGAGGTGCGCCACGGCACGGCGTATACAAAGATGTCTGCTGAATATGCGGGCATCCAGTCAGAGGCGATGTACTATGTGCCGTTAAATAAGGTATACGAAGCATGGCGACTGAAAGTGACCAATAATTCTGACAGGACGAGAAAGATATCCGTCTTTGGCTATGCAGAGCTTTCCAATGACGATAACTATAACCAGGATCAGGTGAATCTCCAGTATTCTCTGTGTACGACGAATACGAGTTTCCGCAAAAATAAAATTTACCAGCAGATCAATCTGAACTGGTATAAAGGACCGGACGGAAGCAACGGCAAGGAGCGTTTCTTTGGATTGGCGGGGCAGCCCGTCACGTCGTGGAACGGAGATAAGGAAGCGTTTATCGGCATGTACCATGACTATGGCAATCCGGTTGCCGTAGAACGCGGAAAGTGCGACGGCGTCTGCAACTACAATGATAACAGCTGTGGCGCATTACATACTGCGCTGACGCTGGAGCCGGGCGAGACAAAGACGATGGTATTTTTGCTTGGGAAATATAAAGAATCCGACGCCGATAAGATCATTGCGGCATACGAGGACGTCTCTGTCTGCGACAGAGAGATTGAGGAATTAAAGACATACTGGCACAGCAAGCTGGATAATTTTAAGGTAAATACGCCGAGCGCTGCATTTAACAGCATGGTCAATACCTGGAATGCATATCAGTGCTTTTTGACATTTACATGGTCGCGCGCCGCTTCTTTCATCTATTGCGGCGAGAGAAATGGATATGGCTACCGTGATACTGTGCAGGATATCCAGGGCGTGATCCATACGGATCCGGAAGCGGCGCTTGAAAAGATCCGTTTTATGTTGTCTGCGCAGGTGGACAATGGCGGGGGGCTCCCTCTGGTAAAATTTGACCATCATGCCGGACAGGAAGGGACGCCGGATGATGCGCAGTATGTGAAAGAGACGGGACATCCTGCTTACCGTGCAGACGATGCGCTGTGGCTGTTCCCGACAGTTTATAAATATATTTCAGAGACGGGGCAGCTGGAGTTTATTGATGAGGAGATCACATGGTCGAACAAGCCGGAGAAAGCAACGGTCTATGAGCATTTAAAGCGTGCGATAGATTTCTCCATGAACCATCTGGGACCGCATGGGCTTCCGGCGGGGCTTCATGCCGACTGGAACGACTGTCTCCGACTGGGTGCGCAGGGAGAGTCTTCTTTCGTTGCGATGCAGCTGTATTATGCATTTACGATCATGCGCTATTTTGCAGAGAAAAAGAATGATACAGAATATATTGCCTATCTGGATAAGACGCAGAAGGAAGTCGGAGATAAGATCAATGCGCTGTGGTGGGAGGACGACCGCTTTAACCGTGGATTTAAGGATACCGGTGAACTGATCGGCTCAAAGAACGATCCCGAGGCAAGCATGTGGCTGAACCCACAGACATGGGCGGTGATCTCTGGCGTCGCAACGCCGGAACAGGCGGAGAAGGCGATGGATTCGGTTGAGAGGGAATTAAATACCGCATATGGCGCAAAGGTGATGGCTCCGTCTTATGTTGACCATTATTTCGATGGCGCGCTGGCCGGACTGTTCCCGCCGTCTACCAAGGAAAACGGCGGTATCTTTTCACAGACACAGGGCTGGCTGATCCTTGCTGAGGCGCTGATGGGACATGGAAATAAAGCGTTTATGTATTTTGAAGAGAGTTCGCCTTCTTCCCAGAATGACAAGGCGGAGATCCGCAAGCTGGAGCCGTATGTACACGGACAGTATACGGAGGGAGATGAGAGCCCGTTCCACGGACGTTCCCATGTACATTGGCTGACAGGCACCGCGTCAACCTGTATGGTGGGATGTGTCGAGGGAATTTGCGGTATGCGTCCCGATCTGGATGGACTGCGTGTCGCTCCGTCTATCCCGTCTGATTGGAAGGAAATGACAATAGAGAAAAATTTCCGCGGGAAAAAGGTGGTCATCAAAGTAGAAAACCCGAACGAAAAGGAAAGCGGGTGCAGCGAGTTTTATATCAATGGCGAGAAGCAGGAAGATAACTACATTCCAGAGAGCAAGCTGACAGATGTGACAGAAGTGCGCATGGTACTGTAAGCGGCCGCCGGTTTTCTTCATGCGGCCTGAGACGATCTTTCCAGCGTGGATGGATCAAAAGCTTCGCATCGGTTATACCGGGTGCGGGATTGGATAGAAGCATAATAACTGGATTTTGTTCTGAAGCAGAAGGTACGTCCTGATGTCAAGGCGCATACAATGATATTTATAGTATGGTATCTATGCCGATACGATAATATATTGCATTGGTAAAAAAAACGCCTTTCATCCTGGGATGGAAGGCGTTTTTTGGGGATAAGAGGGTTTTGAACTATAGTGGCGTGCAGGGGCAAAGCGCAGGCGTTGCCCTTTTGCTAGAGGAGTCGATTCGCAGGTCATGCGATAGGCCAGGCATAGGATCAAGGAAAGCTCTGCAGCGGCAGGGACAGAAGGGAGAGGATGGAGTGAAGCGGATTGCGATTTTAGGGATTATTATTGAGGAAGCGGAGAGCGCAGTAGCAGTAAATGATCTGCTGCATGAATACCGGGATGTGATCATCGGGCGGATGGGAATGCCGTATAAGGAACGGGGAGTTTCTGTGATCAGTATCGTATTGGATGCGTCAAACGATACCATCAGCGCACTGTCTGGCAAACTGGGTATGGTTCCCGGAGTCAGCGCAAAGGCGGTATATTCTAAAAAATAAAAATGTGCAGGCAGCACATTCTATTTCAGCCCGATTGGTTTATGAATACCTGAGGGGATCAAGGAAAGCAGGGATTATAAAAATCATGTTAGAATGGAGGCGTCATGATTATGGGATATGATAAAAAATCATTAAAAGCAGAGGAGTTTATTAACCAGGAAGAGATCATGGAATCTCTGGAGTATGCAAAGAAAAATAAGGACAACCGAGCTGTCCTGGATGCAATCTTGACAAAGGCGAAGGAGGCGAAGGGGATTTCGCACCGGGAAGCCGCGGTACTGATGGAATGCGATATACCGGAGGTGAATGAGGAGATTAAGAAGCTGGCGGTGGAGATCAAGGAAAAGTTTTATGGCAGGCGGATTGTTATGTTTGCGCCGTTGTATTTGTCAAATTATTGCGTAAACGGATGTACATATTGTCCGTATCATGCAAAAAACAAGCATATCCCAAGAAAGAAGCTGTCGCAGGAGGATATCCGGAAGGAAGTGATCGCCCTGCAGGATATGGGGCATAAGAGGCTCGCAATTGAAGCGGGAGAAGATCCCGTCAATAATCCGCTGGAATATATTCTGGAAAGTATTGAGACGATATACAGCATCAAACATAAAAACGGGGCGATCCGCCGCGTCAACGTCAATATTGCTGCTACAACTGTAGAAAACTACGCCAGGTTAAAGGACGCGGGGATTGGCACATATATTTTATTCCAGGAAACATACCATAAAGAATCGTATGAGGCGCTTCACCCAACCGGACCGAAAAAAGATTATGCATATCATACCGAGGCGATGGATCGGGCGATGCAGGGCGGGATTGATGATGTAGGGCTCGGCGTTCTGTTTGGGCTGGAGGGATATCTCTATGAGCTGGTCGGGCTGCTGATGCACGCAGAGCATCTGGAGGCGGCGCAGGGAGTGGGGCCGCACACGATCAGCGTGCCGCGCATCTGTCCGGCGGATGATATCGACACGGCAGATTTTACAAATGCTGTCCCGGATGAGATTTTTGAAAAGATTGTCGCAGTGATCCGCATTGCCGTTCCGTACACAGGGATGATCGTCTCTACAAGGGAATCCCAGAAGACGCGGGAGAGGGTGCTGCGCCTGGGAATCTCGCAGATCAGCGGCGGTTCCAGGACGAGCGTTGGCGGATATACAGAAAAGGTCAGGGATGACAGCTCGGCGCAATTTGATGTCAGCGATACCAGGACGCTGGATGAGGTTGTAAACTGGCTGATGCGCCTGGGATATATCCCAAGCTTCTGCACAGCGTGTTACCGCGAGGGCAGGACGGGCGACCGCTTTATGTCGCTTCTGAAATCTGGGCAGATCGTCAACTGCTGCCAGCCAAACGCCCTGATGACATTAAAAGAGTATTTGGAAGATTATGCATCTCCGGATACGAAAAAGATTGGCGAGGAGCTGATCGCAAAAGAAATCTTAAATGTTCCGAACGAGAAAGTAAGGGAACGTGCATTACAGTATCTGGAAGAGCTGAAGTGCGGGAAGAGGGATTTTCGTTTTTAGGCCGTAACTTTTCCGGGAGCGCACATATATTATACTAAATTCATTTATCACAAAGCGGCGCTGTCTATCCTGTATGGCGGATAATAGCCGGCTGTGGGGCTTCCTGTCCTGTGCAGGATGCGGAGATATTTACGGATCTTGTGCTGCTTATGCAGCCGCCGGAAAGACAGGGAGACTGCAGCAGAGGGGATGGGCAGCTGTGAATAGTAATGTGTAACGCACATTTACTTTGCAGAAATGAGGAATACTGTGAATGGAATAATATATGCGCTTTTGGGGACGGCATTCACCTTTTTTATCACGACGCTGGGTGCAATGAATGTCTTTTTTGTGAGGAAGACGTTAGATCAGAATATACAGTGTCTCTCGCTGGGATTTGCCGGCGGCGTCATGGTAGCGGCGTCAATTTGGTCGCTGTTAATACCGGGGATTGCATCGGCGGAAGAAAATCATCAGATCAGCTGGCTGATCATATCAGGAGGATTTGTTCTGGGAGTGGCGCTGCTGCTCTTGGTCAATCGTCTGATGAAAAAGAAGTTTCATAGGATTGGATATGATAAAAGTTCCTTTCCGGTTTCCAGACGGACGGCGATGCTGGTGCTCGCGATCACGATCCATAATATTCCAGAAGGGATGGCAGTTGGCATGGCGTTTGCTTTTGCCGCGCAGGATATGTCAGACGTCAGTGTGATGTCCGGGGCGATTGCCCTGGCATTCGGGATCGGCATCCAGAATTATCCAGAGGGGATGGCGGTTTCCATGCCACTTTTGCAGGAGGGATTCAGCAAGAGAAAGGCATTTGCGATTGGCAGCCTGTCGGCGATCGCAGAGCCTGTATTCGGAGTGCTGGCGGCGTTCCTTGCCGGCGTAGTGGGCAGCGTTATGCCGCTTTTACTCGCTTTTGCGGCGGGGACGATGATCTATGTTGTGGTGGAAGAGCTGATTCCGGAGGCACATTTGGGAGAAAAGGAAAACATAGGGACATTAGGGTTTCTTGTCGGATTTCTGGTTATGATGATTTTAGATGTGGCGTTAGGATAAAGTATGATATATAATATATTTATCGAAAAAATAAAATAAAAGATCAAAAAAGAGTGGCAGATTCCACAGCGTTGATTCCGCCATTCTTTTTTTGTCCTGCATTGCATAAACATAAAAAAATGCGATTTGGTCATTGGAAAACAGAGAGGGGGAGGATTTCATGTTAAATTATCTGTGGGGATACATGATTTTGATTGGGATTGGCTTCGGCGTTGTCACCGGACAGGTCGAGGCGTTGAGCAATGCGGCTCTGGACAGCGCCTCGGAAGCCGTTACGCTGGCGGTCACAATGCTTGGGATCATGGCGATGTGGACAGGGTTAATGGAGGTCGCGAGGCAGTCAGGGATCATGGAACGGCTGACAAATGGCCTTGCGCCGGTTCTTAGGTTCCTTTTTCCGAGGATTCCGAAAAAACATAAGGTGAATGAATATATCGCGGCAAATATTATCGCAAATGTGCTGGGGCTCGGCTGGGCGGCAACGCCGATGGGACTGAAAGCGATGAAAGAACTGACGGCTGTAGAGAGGGAGCGGCTGGCAGAGAAAAGAGGGGTGACGCCGGAAGAAATCCAGCTGACAAAAGCCAGTGATGAGATGTGTACCTTTCTGGTGATCAATATCTCTTCCCTGCAGCTGATCCCGGTCAGCGTCATTGCTTACCGTGCGCAATACGGAGCGGTAAATCCGGCGGCAATCGTCCTGCCGGGGCTGATCGCTACCGTTGTGAGCACAGTTGTGGCGGTGCTTTTTTGCCGGTTGATGTGCCGGAAAGGAGAGCGGGAGAACTAGCCGTAGTGCCTCCGTTCTGGAATCAGGGAGAACTAGCCGTAGCGTTTTCGTCCTGGAATCAGGGAGAACTAGCCGTAGCGCTTCCGTTCTGGAATCAGGGAGAACTAGCTGGAGCGTTTTCGTTCCGATTTACTGTTTTACGGCGTTCCTGGCGTTTTGGATAAATTTCCGGATTTTTGCCGGGTCTTTGCCCGGTTTATCGTCAAATTCTACGCCGGAGGAGACGTCAACGCCGTCCGGCCGGATTGCCCTGACCGCCTGTGCGACATTGTCTGGATTGAGGCCGCCGGCTAAGATCAGCAGCTTTTCATCCCTTGGTACAGTCTGTACCAGATCCCAGTCGAAGGTCTTTCCGCTGCCGGGCTCTGCCGCATCAAAAACATATCCGGCAATCTTTTCGCACTGCCGCCATACCGGGTATTGTTCCATATCGCTGACGTTAAAAGCCTTTAAGACTGGGAGGGAAACTGCAGAGAGCACATCTTCCGTCAGTGCGCCGTGGATCTGTATAAAATCAAAACCGGCGTCCTCAATCTGTCGAATCTGCTCTGTGTCTGGCGATACGACGACGGCAATCTTTTTGATAGAATCATCCAGCAATCCCATGATCTCTGCTGCCTGCCCGATTGTGATATTGCGCCTGCTCTTTGGGAAAAAGAGGACAAAGCCGGCAAAATCTGTCTGTTGTTCATTTAAATATTGTGCTTCTTCTGTACGGGTAATGCCGCATATTTTTATTTTCATAGTCTCATCCGCCTTTTTGTGATAGGAAATTGCGAAAAACATTGTAATCTATTGTAACACAGATGTCTGGATTATGGTATATTTTTTCTCAGCGCCGGTTTTGGAAGTTGTGCCAGCCAGGCTCTGGTTCGCAGCTCGCTGGCATATAAAAAGAGATTCGCCGCTTGCGGCATGGCATTTTATCCTGTATAATGCAGACGGGGAATCTGCATAAACAGGGTGCGCTGTACATGGGCGGTCAGGCGTTTCCCGATTATCGAAAGAATCAATACAACAATAGCGGAGGTGTCTTTATGCCGGGAATATTATTTGAGGGCGGTTCGTTCCGCCCGGTGTTTAGCTGCGGCGTTATGGATGCGCTTTTAGAGGAAGACATTATGTTTCCATACTGCATCGGCGTGTCTGCGGGAGCGGCGGACGCCGCATCATATATTTCAAGACAAAAGGGGAGGAACATACGGGTGTTAGAAAAGTACCGCGGGGACAAGCGTTATATGAGCAAGCGGAATTTTTTCCGCGAGAAAAGCGTGTTTGGCATCCAGTTTGTCTTTCGGGATATTCCAAATATCTTAGACCCATTTGATATGGAAACATTCCAGGACTACAGCGGGCGTTTTGTCATTACCGCCACAAATGCCAGGACAGGCGAAGTGAAATATTTTGAGAAAGAAGATGTAGATACAGACTATAACGTATTTTGTGCGACGTGCGCTCTGCCGGTATTTTTTCCACCGATAGAGATAGACGGGGAGAAATATTATGACGGCGGTCTGTCCAATCCGATTCCGATAGACAAGTTAGTCAGGGACGGACACAAAAAGGCGCTGATCGTGTTGACCAGGCCGAAAGGGTACCGCAAAGAGTGCAATCGTTATGACAGGCTGGCGGCAAAAGCAATCCAGAGAAAGTATCCGCTGGCGGCAAAGAGGATCTTAAACCGCTATAAGCGCTATAACCGTGCAGTAGAGGCATGTGAACGCCTCGAGCGGGAGAAGAGGGCGGTGATCATCCGGCCGGAAAATCCGATCAACAGCTACGAGAGCGATGTGCGGATGCTGCGCAAGTATTATCAGGAGGGATATGATAAGGCGATGCAGAAGATAGAGGATATCCGGGGATTGTTTGAGTAGCAACATTTCTTGTTTTTTATGTAAAATTTATTTCCTTTTTTCGGAAAATGGTATATAATATATGACGATTGTATAGAAAGGACGCCTGAGCGCCGGAAAATGGGCGCTGTGGCCATACATGCCTGGAACTTGCCGTTAGCGCCGTGCCGGGCAGATCAAAAGATGGAGGTAGGATTTATGTTAGTTTCAGCAAAAGAAATGCTCACAAAAGCAAGAGCAGGAAAGTATGCAGTAGGACAGTTTAATATCAACAATCTGGAGTGGACAAAGTCCATCCTGCTCACAGCGCA
>CANQCD010000004.1 GCA_947589455.1 uncultured Lachnospiraceae bacterium
GAAATTGTAGTCACGATTGAAAAGGCAGTTAATTCAAGTCTCAATTTGCGGAGCAAAATAGCGCTTATCAGAGAATTTCTATCCAGAGTCAATGCGGATACCGAAGTTGACAAGGAGTGGCTGAAATATGTTGATGAACAGCGGGAACAAGATCTTGTTGCAATCATAAAAGATGAGAAGCTAAAGGAAAAGGAAACACATCTATTTATCGAAAATTCTTTTCGTGACAGAGTATTAAAAACTACAGGTACGGACATTGATGCGATCATGCCGGCGGTATCAAGATTTGGTGGTGGCATCGGAAACCGGGCTGAAACGAAGAAAAGGGTGATTGATAGATTGATGGCATATTTTGAGAAGTATATAGATTTGGTGACAATGAAATAGGAGAGGGCTAACCGCCTACCATCCTGATAGTTCCAAGGAAATACTAACACAATTCGACAGGAATTTCAATAAATGGCACATTTGAAAACAGAATGCTAAAGTTACCCAATACGGTGATTTTGTCAAGTATGAAAATTTAATATCGGCACAGCTCGCAAGAAATAGAACCTTGCCAGTCTTCCTGATAAGTGCTAAAATAATAGACAGCTGCAAGAGAAACGCAATACCATGACATATGGATATGATCAAAACAGGGAGAAATTGAGGAGGAGCTAACTAGAATGAAACAGAAGAAAATGCTTACAGCAAATTTAAAGCCGGGCATGATTTCCGCCGAAAATGCCTACACTTATACAAATCATCTGGTGATCCAGAGCAATACAACTCTGACCGCAGATATTATTGATAAACTCAAATATTACGCGGTGAAATCAATCAAAGTATATGTGTCAGACGAAAACGAAGAACCGATCAGCGACTCCGCCACCGATCTCTCTGTCAATTCTGCTTCCGGTCTCGGCGAAGACGGATCCACTTATTTTGACCGCGTACAGCAGACAAAGCAGTTTATCGAATTTAAAGAAACTTTTGGCAAATCTGTTGAAAATTTCAAAAGCCAGCTAAATGACATTGTATTAAAAAGCAGCAGCGAGGTAGTAGACGATATGCTACGCGAAGTAGACAATATCCTGTCACAGACCAGAAATTCACTGCACCTTTTAGATATGCTGCAGTGTCTGCGCGGCTTCGACGATATGACATATATGCATTCTATGAATGTCGCCCTGATCTGCCATGTGATTGGCTCCTGGCTGAATCTCTCAAAAGAAGAGTTAAACACTCTCGTGCTGTGCGGATTGCTGCACGATATCGGGAAACTGCGGATTCCACCGGAAATCATCTCCAAGCCGGGAAAATTAACAGACGATGAATTTGAACTAATCCGTTCGCACCCAAAAACAGGGTACGACATCCTTCGTCCAAAGAATTTAGATAAACGCGTAAAACTCGCCGCTTTACAACATCATGAACGCTTTGACGGCAGCGGATATCCGCATCATTTGAGCGGATCTGAAGTCGAATATTTTTCTTCTATTGTTGCGATTGCCGATGTATATGACGCAATGACTTCAAACCGCGTATACCGCAAAGGGATGTGTCCCTTCAAAGTCATCGCAACATTTGAGCAGGAGCAGAAAATGTATGACCCGAGCCTTCTCTATCTTTTTATGAACAGGACGATCGAGGCATATATCAACACAAATGTTTTATTGTCAAACGGAGACAAGGGCAAAATCGTATTGCTGAACCAAAATATCCTGTCGCGCCCCGTTGTGATCACAGATACCAAAACTTACGATCTGTCAAAAGACTTTTCGATCAATATTGAAACTCTGATCTGACAGACACAGCCGCAGAAAGAGGGCAAAATCCACTCTGCGGCGAGCCTGCCTGTTAAAACGATTTAACGGGCAGGCAAATAGATAAACATCAGGTAACACCATCTGATAAAAATACCTGTCACCAGAAACGCCGCCTGCAGCAGGATATCAAACCACTTTTTCCTGACCCGGCTCTTTCCAGTCTTTTCATCCCACTCTACCAAATCGATCTGGTTTGACGATTTTCTCAATACATAATAATAAAAGGAAAGAATGACAAACCACAGGAAAAAAAGAAACGCCCCCAAAAGCTGTCCTACGATATCTTCTTTGGCATATTCTCCTGTTTGGTTTCTGGCGTCTGTCAAAAGGCGAAAGGCATAGATTAAATAATCCAGCGACACAAACCCCAAGACCAGACTGACCGCAGAAAACAGCAAACGCTTCCACCATTTCATATCTTTCCCGCCTTTCCTGACAAAATCACTGTCTCACAAAATCCGGAGACGAAAAAAAGAAACGCTGTTACATAGTATATTTTCCTATGTAACAGCCAACATCCTCAATATCTGCCACGTAGCATATTTTCTTATGTGACAGCCGACATTTTAATATCTGCCATATCTTAACCGCGCTTTCCCGCACTCTATCCTCCGCAGACATCTGATATCCTGCCGCAATCTTTGATATGACATAATACGCTGTCTTTTTATCGACCTGCCGCAATCTCTAATATGGCATAATAGCTGTCTTTTCATCGACCTGCCACAATCTCTGATATGGCATAATAGCTGTCTTTTCATCGACCTGCCGCAATCTCTAATATGGCATAATAGCTGTCTTTTCATCGACCTGCCGCAATCTCTAATATGGCATAATACGCTGTCTTTTCATCACCTTTTCGAGACTGCGCGAATCCATCACGCAAGCATATCCAGATGCATCCCTGCCAAGATAGAACTTTCCATGCTCATCCTTGCAAGGTCGTATGGGTTATCCATATCATACTGCACCATGACCTGACCGCCATACGCAGACGACAGATTTTCCTGTTCCCTCTTCACCGCTTCACTGTCGTCGATAACCTTCCCGGAAGAATCCTGTTCATAGAGGACGGCTGTCCGCAGTTTTTCTTCCTCATCGTCTACAGAAAACAGAGACTGTACTCTGGGAACTGGTGCAACTGCTGAATCATTCATCTGATTATAGTGCGAATTATTGTAATAATAAATATTTTTTACCTGCATCGTATCTGAAACACCATGGATCCTCATGCCGTCCACCTCCCTTTCTCTTTACAGGCAGCCGCAAAACAATCGTTTTTTCCGTCCGCCTGATATTATTTTTGCAAACACCTGTTTTGATACTTATATTATACTCTCCTTTTCCAATATGTGCAATAAAAACACAGGGGAAAATAAAACTTTTTATCCGTGCGGCAGATATGCGATCTGCCCATGCAGCGCCATCAAGGGCAAAAAAGCAAACGCCTCTTTCTCCCTTCTGCCGCTGCCTGCGATATCTTCATTTCAAACTTTAAACCGCTTGAACAACTAAATCACTTTTCTCCCTTCTGCCTCTGCCTGCAATATTTTCATTTCAAACGGTTCCAGAGTCAGCGCGCCGTCTGACGCCGCCGCTTTTCCTGCCGCCAGACGCCGGGTCTCTTCATTTTTAACGCTCTGCCTCTTTTCGGTATTATTAAAATAAAACACCCACTGCCTTCCGTCCTTTTCCCGGACTGTGCGTTCCACCCCTACAGGGATATTTTCATAATATGCAACGTCTGCCCTCTCTGCGATACTCCTTGCCAGCAAATGCATTGTCCTCCGATTCAGGACAGTCCCGACATAATATGCCAGCCCCGATCCGTATGGATTGACTGTGGCCGCCGCTTCTCCTTCATAAAAATCTTCCACATACTCCACTAACACCTCGGCTCCGTGAGGCTCCAGAATATCGCACCACAAGGTACAAAAGGCTTCTTTGTCCGCATCTTCTTGTCCCCAGCCGTCCCCGGTCAGCCTGATCTTTTTCCTTGCCGTCCCAATCGGATCATACTCTCTGACTTCCGCTCCTGTCATATCGGCAAAAACTGTCGGCAGCGGAGCCATAATGCATTGATTATTTTCCCCCTTGACGCCACAGCGGTTTGTCAGCACAAGATGTCCGCCCTCTCTGGCAAATGCGTGCAGATTTTTTACGATCTTTTCGTCTGTCACCAGAAGCGTCGGCGCCACAACAATCTTATATCCCTGCAGCGGGCTGTGCCAGTCAATGATATCAACGCCAATCCCCTGTGCGGTAAAGGCGTCGTGCCATGCCTTTAGCTGCGTAAAATAATGCATCCCTTCTGCCTGCGGCTGAATCTTAAACGCATACTCCTGCTCTGACGAATACAACACAGCCACCTGATTTCGGATGACAGAGCCTTGCAGCTCTTTGAGCTGTTCCGCCTCCCTGCACAAATCGCAAAACTCCTCTAATCTCCTTCCTGGCACATTGCTGTGGTCGATCAGCCCATGCCAGAACATTTCCGCACCCGCGGCCGCCGTACGCCAGCGGAAATGCAAAATCGCATCTGCGCCGTGCGCAGCCGCCTGCATAGCATACCCTTTTATCATCCCCGGCCTGGGCGTCGGCTGCATTGGCGTCCAGCTTCCCAGACCGCCGCTTAGCTGCTCCATGATCCAAAAATTTTTTCTTTTGATCCCACGCATAAAATCCAAATGGAACGCATGGGAATACAATGTCTCTTCCTCCTCCGGAAGGACTGTTGCCGGATAATTGTCATAAGAAACAAAATCCAGCCCGGCAAACAGATCATAAAAATCAGGCATATTTTCACAGAGCCAGCCATTTGTCGTGATCAGCGCATCCTCATCAAGCGAGCGGATCAGCTTCCTCTGAAATTCTACATAATCTACCGTGCTCTCGGACGCATAGCGGTTAAAATCAAGCATATACGACGGATTCAGCCAGGTTCGGAATGAGCCAAACGGCGGGTTGATCTGGGAAAAATCAGAATATTCCCCACTCCATACCACATTGCCATACGCCCTGTTTACTTTCTCGACTGTGCCGTATTTTCCCCTGACAAATTCCCGAAATCTCTCTGCACATACCGGACAGCAGCAGTAATTCGCCTCCAGCTCGTTGTCGATCTGATAGCCGACAACCCACGGATTGTCTCTGTAGCGAGAAACCATCTCTGTAATGATCAGCCGGCATTTTTCGCGGAAAACAGGGCTGTTCAAACAGCGGTGCCCCCGGATTCCGATGGAAATCCTATTTCCGCCCTGATCTGCCTGGATAATCTCAGGATATTTTTCAAACATCCATTGCGGCGGGCAATTCGTCGGCGTTCCCAAAAAAACTTCAATTCCTCTTTCCGCAAATAATGCGACCGCCTCATCCAGCCACGAAAAATCAAACTCACCCTCCGCCGGCTCTAGCCTGCCCCATGCAAACTCTGCCATGCGCACAATCTTTACGCCGGCCTTTTTCATATTGTCTGCATCCTCTTTCCAAAGCGCCCTGTCCCACTGCTCTGGATAATAATCTACGCCTATCTTCATATCTTTCTCCTCTACAGATCCTGCATCTGCTTTTTGATCTCAATCATCTGGTCACGCAGCACAGCCGCCTCCTCAAAATTCAAATCTGCTGCCGCCATATTCATCTTTTTCTGAATCTTTTTCAGCACAATTTCCAGCTCCTTCCGATTCATTGATTCCAAATCTTTCTGAATATCAAATTCTTTTGAATCAACTTTCTTGGAAATGCGCATAACTTCCCGCACCGCCTTCTTGATCGTCTGCGGCGTGATGCCGTGCTCCTCATTATATTTCATCTGGATGGCGCGGCGCCTGTTTGTCTCGTCGATCGCCTTTCGCATAGAATCCGTGATCGTATCTGCATACATGATAACATGTCCGTCCGCATTTCTCGCCGCACGTCCCACCGTCTGGATCAGAGAAATTTCGGATCGGAGAAACCCCTCCTTATCTGCGTCCAGGATCGCGACCAGCGCGACCTCCGGGATATCCAGCCCCTCGCGGAGTAAATTAATCCCCACGAGTACATCAAACACATCCAGCCGCATATCTCTTATGATCTCGGAACGCTCCAATGTATCAATATCAGAATGCAGATATTTTACCCGAATCCCCACCTCTTTCATATAATCTGTCAAATCCTCCGCCATTTTCTTGGTCAGGGTGTTTACCATGATCTTATTGCCCGCCTCGGTTGTCTTGCGGATTTCCCCGATCAGATCGTCAATCTGCCCTTCTACCGGACGCACGATAATTTCCGGATCGAGCAATCCCGTCGGACGGATAATCTGTTCCACCCTGGCAAGCTCGTGCTCATCCTCATAGACGTTTGGCGTCGCCGACACAAAAAGCATCTGATTGATAAAGCCCTCAAACTCTGAAAAATTAAGCGGCCTGTTATCTAACGCCGACGGCAATCGGAAACCATATTCCACCAGCGTCTCTTTTCGAGAGCGGTCCCCCGCATACATTCCCCTGATCTGCGGAATCGTAATATGCGACTCGTCAACCATGATCAGGTAATCATCATCAAAATAATTCATCAGCGTATTAGGAGTTTCTCCCGGCTTCAATCCGGCCAGATGCCTGGAATAATTTTCTATGCCGGAGCAAAATCCCGTCTCACGCATCATCTCTATGTCAAAATTCGTTCTCTCAGAGATCCTCTGCGCCTCTAACAGCTTATCTTCCCTTTTAAAATATTGCACCCGCTCTTCTAGCTCCGCCTCAATATCCCGAATCGCACGCTCCATCTCTTCCGCCTCTACGACATAATGGGAAGCCGGAAAGACAACAATATGCTCTAACTCCGCCTTGACCTGTCCTGTCAGGACGTCAATTTCTGCAAGCCGGTCAACTTCATCCCCAAAAAATTCAATCCGGACTGCGCGGTCAGACTGGTTCACCGGAAAAATCTCCAAAACATCCCCTCTTACACGGAACGTCCCCCTCTTAAAATCCATGTCGTTGCGCGTGTACTGGATCTCGACTAAGCGCTTGATCACATCGTCCCTGTCCTTTGTCATCCCCGGCCGGAGCGACACTGTCATATTCTGATAATCAATCGGACTTCCCAGTCCATAAATACAGGATACGCTCGCCACAATGATCACATCGCGCCGTTCTGTCAGCGCGGCGGTCGCCGAATGGCGCAGCTTATCAATCTCATCGTTAATGGAAGAATCCTTTTCAATATACGTATCAGACGCCGGCACGTATGCCTCCGGCTGATAATAATCGTAGTAGCTCACAAAGTATTCCACCGCATTTTCCGGAAACATCTCTTTGAACTCCCCGTAGAGCTGTGCCGCCAGGGTTTTATTGTGGGCAATGACAAGAGTCGGCTTCTGCAGCGCCTGAATGACATTCGCCATCGTAAACGTCTTGCCAGATCCCGTAACGCCAAGTAATGTCTGGAATTGATTGCCTTCTTTAAATCCCCTGACCAGAGCTTCGATCGCCTGCGGCTGGTCGCCGGTGGGCTGAAACGGAGCATGTAATTTAAACTCTGACATACTAAAACCTCTCTTTTATAAAATCACTTTAACTACTATAAGCCATCGTGGACTTTCCCTTTCCACAATGGCTTCGCTATTTCTATATTCCTTCTTTTACTAAAATCTATTTATCATCATAATGTCCCTTACACTGGTATCCATTTACACCCCGGTCATCTACCGAATACACCAAACGGTCTGTTCCGTTAATTCGTCTGTCCCATTTTCATCGCCTTCATCAAATAATCAAGCATTTTGATATAAATACTGTAACACTTTAGATGACAAATAGCAATCAAAAAATAGACGAGACGCCGTCATTTGACCATCACACCTCTTCTTCCTCTTCCTCGCCCGGCTTCCACGCTTTGCCAAACGGAATATCTTTAAACAGCGCCGCCAGCCCGGTGATCTGTTTCAGACGCAAAATCTCATCCCTGTCCATGCCCAGGTGCTTGGCGATCCATGCATCGGAACGCCCGATCTCATGCAGCTCTTTCACGATATTGCTCATCAAATCGACATCGTGGCTTCCCCTGGCGCGATTGTGCCGTATCGTGCTCGCCATCCGCTTATCAAACGGCTTGTCTATAACAGAGACGGGAAGTTTCCCCTGCTCTCTCTCATAAATATCCTGATATTCCAGCATAACCCGGTAACGGTGAAAGCCGTCCACGATCACATAGCTATCCTCATCCTTTGAATAATAGCAGACGATCGGCATTGTATATCCGTCTTCTTTAATACTGTCATAGAGCAATTTCATCTCAGGCGGCGCCACCGAATTTGGATTATATGTATTGGGATGTATCTTTTCGATTGGAACAGAAATCACATTGTAAACAGGACTTTTAAAAGCCATGATAAGTCACCTCTCTTTGCTGCG
Organism: uncultured Lachnospiraceae bacterium; assembly: GCA_947589455.1. Taxonomy (GTDB): domain Bacteria; phylum Bacillota; class Clostridia; order Lachnospirales; family Lachnospiraceae; genus Butyribacter. The sequence goes on from CANQCD010000004.1 coordinate 8,210, forward strand.
CACATTTAATTGATGCCGTTGTATTTTTGACGTATGATATCAACGTTCTTCTGTTGTTCCCTGGTCAGCCCAAATCCCATAAAACGGCAGATATGGTCGTTTTTTAAAATGCAGAAACACATTCTTTTCCAACTCGGTATATCTTTGGTTGATTTGATATCGTCTGTATCGTCCGGAATCTTTTCCATAAAGATCACTCTGGATTTCTTGCGCAATGTGTAATTTGACACTCCGTTGCGCTTGATCTTATATCCGTGCTCAATCAGCTCCTGGATCGTCTCTTCGTCCAATCCGCCGCCTGTCGTATGCCAGAATTTCATCGAAGTATTGAACTTTCGGATATAATTGTTTTTCAGCCGGATCGGCAGGGTGTCCAGTAGAAACTGTGTGTAGGACTGCCAGGTATGCCCCTCCGGCAGTGTGACATTGCGGTATCCCATCGCCTTTGTTTTTCCATAGATACAGGCAAAATTAGCCCCCTGCACCCTGCCAACCAGCTTCACCCAGATCTTAGGGTCGATCACCCGATACAGATTCAGGCTCTCTTTTGAATAATCGTTAAACGGCGAGGCAACCCGCATCTGCGAAACGCCAAGCCCCGCCATATAATATAAGTCATACAGCCTGTTATAATCAAAATCAAACTTATAGTTGGCGTGCCAGACGTCCTCTGTCGTCCAGTCATACATCGGCGAAGCACACCAGACGTCTTTAAACTGCCTGCTGATCCAGCACTCCCCCTCATAACCGTATTTTTTATGCAGAAAACCACTGTACCTCTGCATAGATTCATCCGCGCGGATTCCCAGAAGGCAGACTGTTTTTTTGCCTCCGTGCGCTTTCCGGTACCATCTTCCAAACTGTTTTGCCAAATCTTCCTGATGCATCCGGTATTTATATGTCGTGATTGGATTATTTTTCAGATTAATAACATAATCATGCTCCGGCATCGGCCTTACCCATGCCTCTTCTTTTTTGTCGTCCCACGGATACCAAAACATCTCATAACTGCTAAGCGCCGTGCGGGTTGCCATCGGAAGACAGACCCAATACGGCTCCACCTCTTTCTCTATGCGCTGAAAGGTTCGCTCAATATATTCTGTTGTCACTGTATATTGTGCTTCAAAATCCTGATGAAAAACACCGATTTTCCTATCTGGAGCATGTTTTTTCTGATATTCCAGCACCAGATTTAATAACAGTCCGCTATCTTTGCCGCCAGAAAAAGATACATAAATATTATCAAACTCTCGAAAAATAAACTCCAGCCTTTCCTCTAATGCATCCAGGACATTTTTTTCCATATAGACACGTACCATAACCATTTCCTCCCTGTTTGACCCCGGCATTCTTGTTGAAATTTGTCAGAATATGGAAAATATTACCATATTTTAATAAGATTTTCAACTGACACAGCAATTTGGTTTTTGTACCTGCCCGGATGCGGACGCTGCATCTCCGCATTTCCCACAATTTCCATAAAGCCAAAAAGGCACTGCCTTTTGGCAATGCCCAAAACCGGATGCGGACGCCTCCTACCACGGTATTAGATTTTTTATATCAAAGCAGCGCACATTCGTCCACATCCTGTTAATCCTCTTATTTGTCACCGCATCAAAATATGCCATCACAACGCTCCGTTTCAGCACATCTTCCGGCGGGTACTGGGAAAACAATTCCCCATCTGACTGCTCTTTTTCCGCCGTCATAATATACCGCTTATCCTGCGGGTTTCCGGAAAAAAAATATCCCAGCGGATATTCCACGGTATCTTTTTGCTCCTCGTCCGCGCCATAGCACCATTCGGCATACTGGTATACCAAATCATCCTCACCCCCGGCAACGGCTGAAGTATATCCAATATAATTCATGTTCCGGATAACATTATCCGGTCTGGACAAAAAATTGACAAATGCTTCCGCAGCGTGCTGTTTTTCCCTGTCTCCCTCAATCCCCTCGCGCAAAAGACACCAGCCGTCAAACCAAAGGTTCGTACAGGAGTCCGGAACGGCATATTTTAATGTCACGCCGTCCTCCGCCGCCTGCTCCATAGAATATACCGCATCCCCTGACCACTGCAGGTTTGCACTGACTTTTTGTGTGACCAGATCCGATTTGCCGCTGTCTGTTTCAAATGAATAACTGTTTTCTTTTACTTCTGTCAAAAGCTGTTCAATCCTTGAGATCGTTTCCGGCGATGCATCGTTGAGTTTTTCTGAAAGCCGTTCCGGATAATCCGCCGCATTCCGGAATTTTTCCGAAGAAACCTCTTTCTGATGGAGCATCCCCGCCGCCGCAAAATAGCAGTCGCGCACGCTGTCTTTCACCGTGATCTGTTTATAAAACTTCCGGCTGCGCAAAAGATTCCAGTCCGAAGCCTCCTCTTTCGTGATCCGATCCGGGTTATAAACAAATCCCAGAGTCCCCCACATATAACACGCCGCATACTCCGCCAGCGCGCATCCCTGTATTTTCTGCTGTTTTAACCTCTGATAGATATAGGGGGACACCCCTTTTGCGTAATAGTTTTCCTCTGTTCCCATGTCAAAGAACTCTTCGGAAAACGGCTGCACTTTTCCTTCTGCCATCAGCTTCATTATCATATATTCCGAGGGACAGACCACGTCAAACCGGTCGCCGATCGCCAGCTGGTTATACAGATCCTCATTCGTTCCAAAAGTAGAATATTCCACGGTCACTTTTTCCCCATATGTCTCCTGATACCACCGGGTAAAATCCTCCACCATGGGATTTACCCCCATGACCGACGTCCCGTCTCCTAAAACGATCTCATCCTCTTTGTCCCAATCCCCCTCGTCAATATATTCCTCCCAGTTTGCCACCCGGAGCACGATCCCGTCCTCTTTTGGGGCAGCGCATCCGCTGGCAAATAATAAAAACGCTCCCAAAATGGCAATCCTTATCGCCTGTTTCATGCCGCCTGTCCCTCTTTTCCTTCTCTTATCTGGCATTCTCCTGTCCCTCCTGACTCTCATCACGCCATCCTGCTGCCGCACTGCCTGCCTCGCTCTTATCTGACTCTCCTGTCCTCACGGCTGTTTCTCTCTTATCTGGCGCTGCCCTGTCCCTCCTGACCGCCTTGCTCTTTTCTGCCAAGCAGATTCATCCCCAGCACGACAATACATACACACAGGAAAAGAATAGTTGACAGCGCCCACAGCGCCGTTTTGATCTCCGTCTGTTCCCCTTTTGTCGCATTGACAACATACGTGCTGATGGTATCAAACAGAGTCGGTTTCGTATAAGTTGAGATAAAATAATCATCCAAAGTCAGCGTGACCGACATGACAAAACCAGAGAAAATCCCTGGAACCAGCTGCGGCAGAACGACCTTGCGCAGCGCCTGCCACGGCGTACATCCCAAATCCAGAGCCGCCTCATAAATCCCCGCATCCATCTGCTTTAGCCTCGGCAGGACAGACAGATAGACGAAAGGGCTGCAGAGAGAGACCAGGCCCGCGATCAGCGGAATATATGTCGTCTTATCGATCTTCAAAAAGACAATCAAAAGGATACAGACAGAAAACCCGGTTACAACTTCCGCATTGACAACCGGAATCTGGTTCATCAGTTCAAGGCAAAGCCTTCTTCTCCTTTTCGCATAAAAGGCTCCGATCGCCCCGGTTGTTCCCAGAACAGTAGAGATTGCTGAGACCGCCAGCGCTAAAAGCAGCGTCCCCACGATCATATGCCGCAGCTCCGGCTCTGTAAAAAGGACACGGTAATTGTCAAGCGAAAAGCGGCGGATGCTCCCAATCATAGAAGAATCTGTAAAACTGTACACTGCCAGCAAACAGACCGGCACATATAAAAACAATAAAACAACCGCCAGCCAGAGAGCCGGCAATATCTTTTTTATCATATTCTGATACCTCCCGTCCTCTCTTCCTTTTGTCCCGCAAATTCCCTGGAACACAGAGAAAATCCCAGAATGATCGCCAGGAGGATCATCGAGATCAGGGAACCGTTATGCCAGTCATATGCGCTAAAATAGCTTCCGATCAGGCTGCCCATGATATATGTGCTGTTATACAACATATCCAGCACAACATAATTCGTCATTGCCGGCAAAAAAACCATCATCACGCCGCTGATAATGCCCGGCACAGATAACGGCAGCATTACCTTCAAAAACACCTGCGCCGGTTTTGCCCCCAGATCCATTGCCGCCTCCGCATAGCTGTCGTCAATCTTTGCTATCGAATTATAGACAGGCAGTATCATAAACGGCAAAAAATCATACGTCATGCCAATGACCGTATTCATAAACGGATAATATGCCAGATTTTTCTCAATCACCGTCAGGATTTCTTTTAATGCCGTCATGCGCAGCGTAAAATTAATCCACATCGGAAGGATGAAAAGCATCAAAAGAACAGGACGCCTGCGAAACCTGCCTTTCGCCAGGATAAATGCGGCAGGATACGCCAAGAGCAGACTGGCTGCAGTCGTCGACGCCGCGATCCCCAGACTATATGCCAGCGTTCCAAGCGTTTTGCCGTTGGAAAAGAAAAATATAAAATTTTCCGCTGAAAATCTTCCCTGTCCATCTGTAAATGCATAAAACAAAATGATCAACAGCGGAAACACGACAAACAGCACCAGAAAAATCCCATATGGAATCCCCAGGCTGCTCCTGGAAAAATGGATTTTTTTCAATTATTGTTCCCCCTCTTTCACACGTCTGCAGTGAAGCCTGCCAGGCGGGACCACTACGCTGACAAAATCTCCTACATTCCAGAGATATTCATCGTTGACATAATATTCTTCTTGATTTTTCCCCTGTACACAATAGCTATAATGATCGCCCATATAAATAATCGTTGTGATATGCCCCTGAAAGACGCCTTCTTCCGGGTCGTCGCTAAGCTGGGCGTCCGCCGGCGAAAAGGACAGCTCTACCTGCATTCCCGCAGTCTCTATCACCTGCCCCGCCCCGTCATAAACCTGTCCATCCGCCTGTGTCCAGTCTGCATCCAGCGCCGCTGCGTCAATCGGAATGCTGACGTCATGCATCTGAAAGCACAGCTTATCGTCCAGGATTCCTGTCATATGGTTTATCTTCAGATCCCGCGGCATATTGTGGATTGTTTCCGGACGGATGGCAATCCCTACCGGCGTTCCCACCGCAATCTCACGGTTTTTTTGTGAAACCACCTCATATTTTCCGGACTGCACTGTGATCTCATAAAAATTCCCTTTAAAGATAGAAGAGATCACTTCGCCCTGCAGCGTTCCGGCCTGCGGCTCTGTCAGGTCGACAAATTCCGGGCGCACCATGACATTGACCAGAGTGCCCGCCGGATATCCATCCTCGCATTCAAATTCCGCGCCTGCAAACGCAACGCGGCGCTGTGCTGTCTTGGCGCCGTTAAAAATATTGCTCTCCCCGATAAAATCCGCTACAAATGCATTTGCCGGCCGCCGGTAAATCTCCTGCGGCGTCCCCGCCTGCTGCAAAACGCCATTTGACATCACTACGATCTTATCCGACATCGTCAGCGCCTCTTCCTGATCATGGGTGACAAAGACAAACGTGATCCCCAGCTCCTGATGCATACTTTTTAATTCAAGCTGCATCTCCTGACGCATTTTATAATCCAACGCCCCCAGCGGCTCGTCTAACAAAAGGATCTCCGGCTCGTTGACGATCGCCCGCGCAATCGCGATCCTCTGCTGCTGTCCCCCGGAAAGACTGTCTACCCGTCTCTTTTCAAAACCTTCCAGATCTACGATCTCCAAAACATTTTTAACCTTTTTCTCAATCAGATCCCGCGGCATCTTTTTCTGACGCAGTCCAAAAGCAATATTGTCATATATATTCAGGTGCGGAAACAATGCATATTTTTGAAATACGGTGTTGATCTTTCTTGCGTGGGGCGGCAGCGCGCTGATATCATCGCCCTCTAACAAAATCTTCCCGGCAGTAGGCTGTTCAAAACCGGCAAGCATCCGGAGTATCGTTGTCTTGCCACAGCCGGAAGGGCCAAGCAGCGTCACAAATTCCCCGCGTTGGATGGAGAGATTAAAATCGTCCACCACCGGCGTGTCCCTGACGTAACATTTTCTGATATGTTGTAATTCAATGATATTATCTTTTCTTTCCATCCAACGAACTTCCCCTCCAGTATCATATTCTTGCCGTTTCCCTCACGCCATAACGTCTGCGCAGCGAAAATCCCCGCAAAGAGCGGCTAACAGCTTCACATCCGGCATATCCTGCACCGATCGCCACATGAAGAAAATCTCCTGAAAAGAGGCGGCTAAAAACCCCGCCGCCCCTTATTTCAAAAGTAATATGCATAGTATAACGTATTTTATGCTGAAATACAAGACTTGCGCACAGTGTAATCACAGATTGGACGTGGCATAACACTTTGTCCAAAACGCGGCGTCAGGGCAAAAAATAAGTGTCCGCAAAACAGGACACCTATTTCTTGCTTCTATCATAGCTGACAACAAGCTTTCTCCTTCACTCTGCCGGAACGCGGCAGCGCTATCTGGCATGAACCTCTTTTTCGTGCAGATATTTCTCCTTTGTGGCAAGACCGCCGCGGATATGGCGCTCAGATTTATTGACGTCTAATACCTTCCTCGCCTTTGCCGCAAGCGTCGGGTTAATACTGCGCAGACGCTCTGTCACGTCTTTATGTACCGTGCTCTTGCTGATTCCCAATTCTTTCGCCGTCTGCCTCACTGTCGCATTTTGTTCAATAATGTATCGGGCGGCCTCAACGGCTCTTTCTTCAATATACTCCTTCAATCTGATTTCCCCTTAGGATGACTTGTTTATTTCATCATATGAATCAGAGAATGAAGTTATTCATAAAGGTTTCTCCGGCAAGCCGCGGGCAATCCTCAAATTCAGCGGTACTTTTATCCTGTCAGCGTTTCTTCCATGTCGCCGGGAGCAGCAGCACCATCATCGGAAACAGTTCCAGCCTTCCGGCAAGCATATCAAACATCAGTACAAATTTAGAAAATGCGGAAAAGACAGAGAAATTCTGCGTCGGACCGACAAGCTCCAGTCCCGGTCCGATATTATTGACAGCGGAAATGACCGCAGTATAATTTGTAGTAAAATCCAGCCCGTCCACGCTGACTAACAGGGTGGAAACAAGCATCAACAAAAAATAGATCACAAGAAATACATTGATCGAACGCAGCGTCTCGTGCTCTACAACATGACGGTTTATCCGTATCTTGCGCACCTCGCGCGGATGGATGATCAGCGACAATTCTTTCCATATCGTCTTGACCAGAATGACCAGACGGGAAACTTTTATGCCGCCGCCGGTGCTTCCGGCACATGCGCCGATATACATCAGGACAACAAGGATTGTTTTAGACAGGGACGGCCACAGGTCAAAATCAGTCGTGGCATACCCAGTTGTCGTAATAATTGAGCCAACCTGGAAAAAAGAATGACGCACAGTCTCCCCGAGCGTTGCATAAAGTCCTCTGGTATTCCAGATGATCACGCCAGCCGACACAAAGATGACCAGAAAATACCAGCGCACCTCTTCCAGGCGGAACGCTTCTTTTACTTTTTTGGAAAGAAGGCAAAAATACAGAGAATAGTTCACTCCGCTCAATATCATAAAAACAGTAACGATATTCTGTATCGCCGGGGAATACCCCGCCATGCTGTCGTTTTTAATCCCAAAACCACCCGTCCCCACTGTTCCGAAGCTTGTAGTAAGCGCATCAAAAAGCGGCATACCAAACAGGCATAATAAGATAATTTCCACAACAGTGACCGCAATATAAATACCATAGAGGATTTTTGCCGTGTCCTTTACGTGGGGTACCAGCCTGCTGACAGAAGCTCCCGTGCTCTCTGCCTTCATCAGGTTCATCGTAGAGCCGCCCATGCCCATCAGCGGCAGGATTGCCATGATAAAGACAAAGACTCCCATGCCGCCTACCCAGTGGGTAAAGCTGCGCCAAAACAGACCGGCTCGGGACAGGCCTTCTACATTGCTCAAAATACTCGATCCTGTCGTCGTAAAACCGGAAATCGTTTCAAACAGAGCGTCAACATAAGACGGAATATCCCCGGTAAGGACAAACGGAACCGCTCCAAAGATACTCATGACGATCCAGCTAAAAGCGACTGTTACGAAACCTTCCCGCGTATAAAGGCTGCGCGATACCGGTTTCCTGATCCCCAAAAGCGTGCCAGTCACAAAGCAGACGGCAGCCACAGCCAGGTAACAGACGACTCCGCTCTCCCGGTATAAGATTCCTGTCAGCGCGGGAAGGAGCAGAAAGACGCCCTCTGCCTTTAATATAAAACTGAGTATATACAGTACCATTAAATAGTTCATGACAGCCTAATCCTCCAAAGTTTCAAGAATATCGGAAATACTGTAGCCATAGATCACAACAAGCACAGAGTCTCCCTTTTTGATGATATCCTGACCGCTTGGCAAGATCACTCTCCCGCCGCGGTAGATGCAGCAGATCAGCGTATTTTTGCGAAAGCGGAGATTTTGCAGCGGCGTCCCGGTAATAGCCGACTCGCCATTGATAATAAACTCCAGCGCCTCTGCTTTTCCGTTTGCCAGCTTGTAAAGCGTCTCCACATTGCTGTCTTTGGAGTTATCCATTGAACGCACATATTTTGAAATATAATCTGCCGTGATAACACGCGGATAAATAATGCTTCCCAGATCAAGCTCATTGATAACAGAAGTAAACGTGATCCGGTTAATTTTCGTCACCGTCTTTGCCTGGGATACTTTGCCCGCATGGAGGGAGAGCAGGATATTTTCTTCATCTAACCCGGTCAGCGCGGCAAAGCCCTGCGCATTTTCCAGCCCCTCCTGGGAAAGCAGATCCTGGTCTGTAGCGTCTCCACAGATAATAGTAGCCTCCGGAAGCATCGAAGACAATACATCGCAGCGATTGCGGTCAATATCAATGATCGTCACTCGGATGCCCGACTGGATCAAGGCCTTCGCAAGATAATAAGAAATCTTTCCTCCCCCCGCAAGGATGGCGTTTCCTACTTTCGTTTTCATAATGCCAATCTTCTGGAAAAAGTTAATCGCATCATGACGCTGCGCCGCGATAGATACCACATCATGTTCCCGAAACTCAAAATCTCCATTGGGGATGATCACCTCTTCACCGCGCATGACTGTACACACCAGCACGTTTGTATGAAGGGTGGACGAAAGGCTGCGCAGCTTAAGCCCGATCAGGATTGAACCGTTCTCAATCTTGAAATGCAGCAGCTCGACATGTCCCTTTGCAAAAGTATCAACACGGATTGCCGACGGAAGCTGAAAAATTCTTGAAATCTCGTTTGCGGCAGTCTGTTCAGGGTTGATGATCATGGCAAGTCCAAATTCTTTTTTTAGAAAGCCAAGCTCTTCATTGTAAATCGGGTTACGCACGCGCGCGATCGTATGACAATGGCCTGTTTTCTTTGCCACGACACAGCACAGCAGGTTCTTTTCATCATCCCCTGTGACCGCGATCAGCAAATCCGCCGTCTCCACTCCCGCTTCAATCAGAGTCTCATGGCTGATACCATTTCCCACAATACTGATCACGTCCAGCTTTTCATCAATATACTGCACTTTCCGCGGATTTTCATCAATCAGCACAATATTGTGATCCTCGCTGCTTAACTCCTCTACCAGCGTGTACCCAACCTTGCCGCAGCCTACGATAATAATATCCATAGCAGCTAATCCTCCCGTAACTTCTTTTCTGTATGCTTCAATCAGGGATTATAACACATATTGTCGATTTTGTGAAAAAAAACAGTCAAAAACCCCTGCGGCAACATAATGCCGCAGGGAAAAACGCATCAAAACTTTTTAATCCTTCAACAATTTCTGCAGATTATTCTTTACATCATTGGAAGACTCCACAATGATATCTGCTGACGCAGAGATTTCCTGTGTGACAGCCGCAAGGTTTTCTGTCCTCCCATTGACTTCGTTCACAACTTCTAACAGCTTCTGTGTATCCTCCAAAATCTGCTCTACAGAAGTCAGCACTTTATCCTGCGTCGCACTGCTCCGGGAAGCAGTCTCCCTGGAATTAGTGGCAAGATGGTTGATCTCATCGGCAACCACTGCAAATCCTTTCCCTGCCTCTCCTGCACGCGCCGCCTCAATCGAAGCATTTAATGCAAGCAGGTTCGTCTGGGAAGCAATCGAAACAACCTCCTCGTTATTTACTGTCAGCTCGCGGATAAAGTCGTTGATCGAGTTCATTGATTCGTTCAACTGCTCGCAGAATCTCTTGATCCCCATCATGCTTTCCGAAATATCCGTGCATTCCTCTGCGTTTGTATTATTACCGGACGCCAACTCATTAACCGCGTTATATACGCTTTCAAATTGCTCATTAACGTCTGCGACAGTCTGCACGAGACTTTCCCTCTGCTCCTGCACCATATCTTTCTCACTCTGCACTTCGTCTGCGAGCTCCAGAGCGCGGTTCTTCTCCATTTCAACCTGATTTTTGATATAATGGATACAATTTCCTTTATAGTTAAATCCATTGTAGATCGCAACCGCCATTTCCTCGCAGGTGTCGTAACCACAGCAGGAACAATTTATTTTTCGCGATTCCTTTGTCAGCTTATCCATACTGCGGTAAACTTCCTCCAGCTCGTCACGGCTTGGCATAGACGATTTGGCGCTGTCGGACAGGTCGGTATAAGTACACAGATAATCTTCCAGGTTTAAATGGGAAAACTGCTTGTTTAACTGCTTTAAACGCTGTGCCGGCGTAAGCTTCCTCGACCACGTATGGCGCAGTTTATCGTTTTTACTGTTCTGGCGGATCCTCATCATCTCCATCAGCGTATCGTCCGTCTCGTTTTTATCCGGTGCGGTCCCCGTGCCATAGAGACATCCCTGAGCGCAGTTCAGCGCATCGATAAAGAGATAGTTGTTCTGCTTCCTGGCAATCTTATCCTTATTTGCCTCCAGCCAGTGATACATATGTTTCTCCCCTTCAACCTGACGGATATAGGCGTCCTCTCCCAGGAACCAGTATACATTTTCTTTTAATCCGCCCGGCGTCGGATAAATCGAGCCAAGACCATATTCAATCTCATCGTTGCACGCCGACCCTGAAATATTATGCTCCCGCACATATTCCATCAAATGGTCAAACGTCACGTTATAGCTGATCATCCCCTTGCCGCGCTCAGATTCGATTTCCATTTTTTTGGCGATACATGGACTGATAAACGCCAGCTTATCTGTGATCCCAAGCGTCTTGCGGCAGTAGATCGCCGCACACATCATCGGGCTCTGCACCGGGAACAGCCGGGGGATCAGTTCCGGCGCATATCTCTCAATATATCCGACAACCGCCGGACATGGCTGCGAGATACCGCCCAGAAAATTATTTTTCTGCACATAGTTTAAATAGCCCCACGTTGTAATATCCGCTCCAAAAGAAACACTGATCAGACGGTTTACCCCCATTTTTTTCAGACCGCCCAAAACAGTAGAATATTCCCGCGGATAATTTGCCAAAAAGGCCGGCGCGATCAGAAGCGAAATCTTTTCTCCCCGCTTCAGCGCCTCGAAAAACGCCTCTGTGTCGTCCAGAAATTCTCTTGCCTCATGCTCACAGACATCAAAACATGCTCCGCAGGCAATACATTTGCTCCCATCAACCTGAATGGTATTCTTGCCTTCGTTTTCTTCCGCTACCATTGCGCCAAGACAGCTGCACGCACCGATACACTTGTTGCAGCCGACGCAGTTATCATTGGTTTTTACCAAACCAGCCACTGTTCTACTCATAAGCAATATTCTCCTAACTGTAATTTAAATTTTTACCGTTCCAGCATATGCGCCGGAGCATTCTCACGGCTCCTGGTACAATAAAGGACAGTAAAAGTACCCCTTTTGAATCCATTACATACCTGAAATTCAATCCCTTTAAATCGTACAGCCCTCCCTTTCCATTGCCTTTTCATAGCTTGAGCGCACAGAAAATTTCCGTACAAAATGATACTATATTATATCACAAAATATATGCATTTGCCAGAGTTTTTTCAGCGTCGTTTGCGTGTCAATTCTTTCACATCATTTGTGTCAATTTTCCGGCGTCATTTGTGCCAAGTATTCCTTCGAGTCCATTTTTCCTGTCTTTTTCAGCGTCCCTTTTTCCCGTCCCGGCGCTCCAGGAAAAAAACGGAATTAATTTTTTTGCATATGCCTGTATATTTTTTTCAGAACAGGCGACAATATTTTTGTTACTTGTAAACAGCTGTCCTGTGACAGCGCGCAATTTGTGTATATGCACAGAAATGGAGACATTTATGAAAGATTATTCAAGCAACTCATCAAAAAACAGCACAAAGAATGACACAACATCAAAAAACAGCTCTAATTCTTCTAACAGCAGCCAGAACAAGGGCGGCCAGAACAAGAGCTCTAATTCTTCAAACAGCAGCTCTTCTAACAGCAGTTCTTCAAGCAACAGCTCAAACTGCCGTTAAGCGCCCGTCTTACTGCTGATTCGCAGCGAATTGCGAAACGCCGGAAGGGAAAAGGAAGCCGAATCCTTCTTTTTCCTTTCTGGCTCCGTACATATTGCGCTCTCGCACATAAACTATATTAAATAACCATGTGAGGTTTGATATGCAATTCCGTATTATATCCTGTGAGATTCTGGAAAAATTTCTTGGGCGCAGGGATATCCTGATCCTCGATTTGCGGGACAGAGAGGATTATGACAAAGAACATATTCCCGGCGCTGTCTGGGCAGACTGGGAAACGTTAGAAAAGCTTGCCCCTTCTATTATCGAATCACGCCCTTTCCCTCCCTCCTGGCTGATCCTTTACTGCAATCACGGCAGCACCAGCCTTGTCGCCGCAAGGGATCTGGCAAGGCACGGCTATGCAGTAATGAGCCTGAACGGCGGGTATTCCTATTGGAAAAAATACCAGAATGTGCTAAAATAAATTTCGTGGCGTCCGGGACAGTCTGGAGAAGCTGTCCCGGATTCCTGTTGATACTGGCTACAGATTGCAGTAATTTATAAAAAACAGAAGGAAGTGAAGACATATGGAAATTACGAAACGCATATCTGACATCTTAACACAAATTGACGACTTCGTCTGGGGCCCTGTCATGCTGATCCTCTTAATCGGCACAGGCATTTTCCTGACAGTCCGCACAAAAGCGCTATGCTGGCGCAATCTTCCCTACGCGCTCCACTCTGTCCTGAGCAAGGAAGCACGGCAGAAAAAAGGAAATGGAGACGTCTCTCCTTTTTCTGCCCTGACAACAGCGCTCGCTGCAACGATTGGTACTGGAAATATCGTCGGAGTTGCAACCGCAATGGTTGCCGGAGGCCCCGGCGCGCTTGTCTGGATGTGGATATCTGCCGCATTTGGATTGACCTCCAAATTCAGTGAATGTATGCTGGCGATCAAGTACCGCGAGGTCAACGAGAAAGGGGAAATGTCAGGCGGGCCGATGTATACGATGAAAAAAGCGTTTAAAAACAAGAAAGCCGGCGCCGCACTTGGATTTTTCTTTGCGCTGGCAGCCGTGATCGCCTCTTTCGGTATCGGCAACCTGACGCAGGCAAACTCTATCTCAGACGCCCTGAACAATACATATCACATCCCTACATATGTTACAGGTATTGTCATCACCGTCCTCGCCGGTCTGATCATCCTGGGCGGCATCCAGTCCATCGCAAAAGTATCCCAGGTAGTTGTGCCGTTAATGGCTGTCTTTTACATTGTCTTTGGATTGATCGTCATTATCGGAAATATCGCAAATGTCCCTTCGGGTCTGGCTATGATCTTTCGGATGGCATTTTCTGTCAAGGCAGTCGGCGGCGGAGTCAGCGGAGCGATTGTTGCCTCTATGATGCAGGCTCTCCGCTACGGCGTTGCGCGCGGCGTATTCTCCAACGAAGCCGGCATGGGCTCCGCAGCGATCACTGCTGCTGCGGCGTCTACAAACGATCCGGTGCGCCAGGGATACATCAATATGACAGGTACTTTCTGGGATACCATCGTCGTATGTACCATTACCGGTCTCTGTATTGCAAGCTCCGGCGTCCTTGGCACGACAGAAACCATACGCTCAGGCACCTATGATATCGTCCAGGAACAGCAGATCGTCATCACTGCGCCGAAAGAAAACAGCGCCGGAGATACAAAGGCGACTACATATCAGTTTTCTGTTGACAAAGATACCATGACATGGAAAGAAAACGGCAAAGACACCTCACTGGCTCTGACCCGCACCAAATCTTCTGGCGCTGACAGCAGCGTGGCCGGCACATGGAGGGATTCTTCCGGAAACTATTACTATCTGGACAAAGACGGTTCTTACCGTGAGGAAGCCCTGTTGACAGGCTCTGACGTGACGATTGCAGCATTTGAGACAGTGCTTGGAAAAGCCGGAGGATGGCTGATCGCCATCGGCATCACACTCTTTGCCTTCTCTACCATTCTCGGCTGGGAATACCACGGAGAAAAGGCATTTGAATATCTGTTTGGAACACATAAATATAATATTGTATACCGCGTATTTTTCTCCCTGCTTGTGTTCGTGGGCGCAACCACAACACTGCAGATCGCGTGGACATTTTCAGATATCGCAAACGCCCTGATGGCAATCCCTAACCTGATCTGTATGCTGCTGCTAAGCGGTGTGATCAAATCAGAGATGGAACGGTTCCAAAACGTGATACATTCTGAAAAAAAGGCGGCAAAAAAATAAGCCGCACGGCTGGATGGAAAAATCACTGCAAAAAGGTGGTCCGCTTAACGCAGACCACCTTTTTTTACATACCGGGAATCCATAAATTCCCGCATCTCATCATTACTCTTCATAATATATTTTGCGACAATCTTTGCCGACTTCATCGCATTGTCGCTGATGGACTCTTCCAGTTTCGCGATCGTTTCCTCCGTAATGCCGTCGTCTTCCTTTCCGGCATTTGACGCCATTACCGACAATTCCTCCCGCAGCTCTTTGATCGCCTCTATCATTTCATTCAAATCTTCCTGCATCGCAAAAACGCCTTCCGGTACGGAGGACAATTCCTGTCGCAATGCATTGACGCCCTCCGGCACTGCTGACAATTCCTCCCGCAGCGCTGTCACATGCTCTGGCACTGTCGATAATTCCTCCCGCAGCGCATTGACATTCTCTGGTACAACAGACATTTCCTGCCGCAGTGCATTGACACCCTCCGGCACCGTTGACAGCTCATCGCGCAATGCAGAAATACTTCCCGGCACATGATCCATTGTCTCCTGGATCGTGTTGAGCGAGCTTCCCGCCTGTAAGTTGCAGACTTCCTTGTAAACCGCTTTCTGAAACTGCAAAAGCTCATTGATGATACTGTATAATTTTTGTTTTAAGTCATTCTGCATTTTTTCCATCTCTGCATCCGCCGCCGCTTTTTCTTCTCTTTGCGCCTGCGCAATACATTGAATCCCATCAAACACAAAATAGACCGCTATCAAAATGACAACCGCCAGAACGACGCTGAGTACAACCCCTATAATCGACTGCGACATTGCCTCATGAAAGATGATCTCTGCCAGGAAGCCGGCAACCGCCACCATCGCTGACAGCATTGTAGTTTTCTTTAGTTCCATGACTGCCTCCGCTCTATAATGCTGAACTGCCAAGATACTCTTTCTGATATGGGGTCAATACATCAATTTCCTTTCCAAGGAAACGAAGCTTTCTGTCTGCGACCTCCAGATCAACCTCTCTCGGTACGTCAATTAATTTTTCTGTCAACTCATTCTCATGCTCCGCCAGATATTTTGCGCTCAATGCCTGGATGGCAAAACTCATATCCATGATCTCCGCCGGATGGCCGTCCCCGGCGGCAAGATTTACCAGACGCCCCTCTGCCAGCACATAGATCCATGCACCGGTAGACAGCCGGTAGCCGATAATATTATTTCTCATCTCTTCCTGTTCCTCGGCAATCTCGCGAAGGCGTTTCATGTCAATCTCCACATCGAAATGCCCCGCATTGCACAGGATCGCGCCGTCTTTCATCTCCATAAAATCCTCTTCATCGATCACTCCGGCGCAGCCGGTTACTGTCACAAAGAAATCGCCATATTGGGCGGCCTTCTTCATCGGCATAACCTCAAAGCCGTCCATTACCGCCTCGATTGCCTTGATCGGATCGATCTCTGTGACGATCACCCTTGCCCCGAGCGCTTTGGCTCGCATGGAAACGCCCTTGCCGCACCAGCCGTATCCTGCCACTACTACAATCTTTCCTGCAACGATCAGATTTGTTGTCCGGTTAATCCCGTCCCATACGGACTGCCCGGTTCCATAGCGGTTGTCAAACAGGTGCTTGCAGTCTGCGTTATTTACCTTGACCATTGGAAATTCAAGCTGCCTGGCTCTTTCCATTGCCTGCAGGCGGATGATCCCTGTGGTTGTCTCCTCGCAGCCCCCGATCACATACGGCAGCTGGTCTTTCATTTCTGTGTGGAGCATATGAACCAGATCGCCGCCATCGTCAATAATGATATTAGCCTGATGGGAAAGCGTCTCGCGGATATGCGCCTCATATTCTTCCTCTGTCGCCCCATGCCATGCAAAGACATTCAGTCCGGCCTTTACCAGAGCTGCCGCCACATCATCCTGCGTCGACAGTGGATTGCTCCCTGTAATATACATTTCTGCGCCGCCCGCAGCAAGCACTTTGCACAAATATGCCGTCTTTGCCTCCAAATGGATCGATAACGCAATTTTCTTGCCCGCAAACGGCTTTTCTCTGGAAAAATCTTCTTCCAAACTGCGGAGAAGCGGACAATTTCTCCTGACCCATTCAATCTTGTGTTCTCCTGAAACTGCTAATTTCTCATCTCTAATCTGGCTCATTTCTCTCCTCTTTTCTTTGCTGCTGACATGGCAGTGACAGAATCAATAGTGCGTTAGCACGACGCCTGTGTAACAGGCGGATTCTGGTTTTACCATAGACAGGGAAATAAAATCCCCCATCCGTCCTCTGTCAATCATAATCGCTCATGTCATAATCATTCAGATCATAATCTTCATAGCTTCCAAACGTGTCCTGCGAAGAACCTGCACCGGATATCAATGCAGAGAATGTCTTCCCCAGAGTCTCCTCATCAATTCCCAGATTTTTGGACAGATTGTCTATCACCCCGGAATAATCTATGCTGTTTACATATTCCTCACTATTTTGCTCATCATATACCTGGTCGCCGTCTGACGGTTTGAACTCATCCGGCGTTCTGTCGCTTTCCTTCACCAGAGCGTCAAGTGAAACCAGCTCATCTGAGCCCGCCAGAAGAGAGCATTTCTCTTTCTGACCGTCCTTATCTCCTTCTGCCTCAATCTGGATCTTATAATTTGCAAGCTCTGCCACAGCCTCGGAAGAATAGATCAGCATACCGTTTACATAGCCGTCTTTCAGATGGTTCAGATCGTAATCCTTGCATTCCACCATCAATACTTTATCCGGATTAGCAATCGAATCCCCTGCCAGAGACTGATCTAACTTTAATGTAAAATCGCCGTTTAAAACACCGGACCGGTTGGTTCCGCTTCCCACAAGGGAAATCATATCGCATTTATTTTCTGTGTCGGACATTGTCAGTTCATATCCAAAATCATCGCCTTCAGACGGACTTGCCATGACAATTTTTGCGCCATCCACCTCAATGATGCGGCCGACGATCGTGTCGTCATCGGCTACCTCCACTGTCATTTTCGCCGTATCCGTACCTTCCCCATCTTCTTCACATTCTTCCAGCATATCGTCTATTTCATCCTGCCACGACTGCCATGCCGTATCGCTAAAATGGTCGGCGATCGCCTTGATGTCTTTGTCATCCCTTAATGCTGTCAGCACTTTCTTTCCTATTTCCGTAAATTCTTTTTGGCTGATCGTAACGGTATAATTTTTTGTTTCTACAGAAACTCCTCCGGCTTCACAGGTTCCATCTGACTTTTCGACCTGTTTCACATTATCAATCACCAGGTCGGTATATTTCTGTATCATCTCCTGCAAAGCGTTTTCCGTCGGCAGAAAAGATAGACCAGACAGCTTGCTAAAGATTTCCTGCACCTCTTCATCCTGATATACAGAAGAGAGGTCCATATATGCTTTGGACAGCTCCGGAGCCCTGCAGTAGAGCTCTTTATTTTCATAATCATTGTAAATGCTTCCTGAGATCAGCCGCTCCCCATTGATACTGGCGACAAGCTCATATCCCGCCTTAGAATCTCTCGCACCGTACAACACATCCATGGAAATCTCTTTGACTTTTGACATATCTACGCCATACGCCCCCAACAGGGATTTTAGCGTATCCGATAAATTAACTTTCATGGAAATCTCTTTTGACGTTTCCTCTTCCGGGAGACTTTTTTTCGCTGCGGCGTAATAATCAATAAAAAAATCCGCCTTCTCATCCCGGTTCTTCTTTTCCACATATTGATAATATTCCAGCGGGCTCATCATCGCCTTTTTGATTGCCGGAAATGCAAATGCCGCAACGCCAATGATACAAACTACGATCACGGCAGCGACTACGGCTGCCAGAGTTTTTTTGCTCTTCTTTTTCCCCGGCTCCCCGCTTTGTTGTATATTCTGACCGAACGTCCCTGCCTGCCAGCCGTCTGCTCCTGGCTGTCCATTCTGCCCGGACGCTCCTGCCTGCCAGCCGTCTGCTCCTGGCTGTCCATTCTGCCCAGACGCTCCTGCCTGCCAGCCGTCTGCTCCTGGCTGTCCCAACGCTTCTGTCTGCGGAGTATTTTCCGGATTCTGCCACATCTCCTGCGTTTCCTGCGCGGGATTTCCCTGTCCCTGCTGCGTATCCGAACCGTCCGCTTTCTGCCCGCAGACAGAGCAAAACAGATCTCCCTCTTTTAATTCTGCACCACAATTACTGCATTTCATGCTTTTTCCTCCATTTTTTCATTCTAATCCACATTCCAAGCAAATCTATTTGCTTTGCGAATCTATTTACTTTGCAAATCCACTCGCTTTGCGAACCATGTCCGCATTGTGAAAAACCAGCGCATCGGCATGATCTTTCAACCTGTGCTGTGATCTTACCGTAGCGACGTCAAGTCAGGCGGTACACAACCGCACATAGCCATAGTATACGCAATACCGCAAAAAGTCAAGCCTTTGTGGCAGCCCAAAATTGTGACAACCACCCAAAATTGTGGCAGCCGCCCGAAATTGCAAAAGGGCAAAAAAATTGCCTGAAATCAGAAAACTTATTTACTATAAAGGGAACCTTGTGATAAAATAATACCATTCACAAAAAGGAGGCCTAGCATATTGACAGAACAACACAGCCTGCCTTCCATCCGGGCAGAACATATCAAAAAAAGTTTTCTGCGCGGGCGGAAACAGGTGTTAAAAGATATCTGCTTTGAAGCTGCTCCCGGAGAATGCATCGGAATCCTGGGCGCAAATGGCTGCGGCAAATCTACGCTGCTCTCTATCCTTGCCGGCATCCAAAAGCCGGACGGCGGTTCTCTGTTTTGCCAGGGAAGAGAGTTACTGCAAAAGAAGCGCACAGACAGCATCTTTCCTACGATCGGGTATGTTCCCCAGGAATGCCCGCTCATGGATGAGCTGAACGCTCTTGATAATCTGAAGCTCTGGTACAGCGACAGCCCCCTCTCCCTGCGTGATGAGCTGTCCTCCGGCATCCTTGCCATGCTTGGGATTCCTGATTTTCTAAAGACAAGCGTGCGGCAGATGTCCGGCGGCATGAAAAAGAGGCTCAGCATCGGCTGTGCCGTGGCAAAAGCCCCCAGCGTCCTGATCCTTGGCGAACCCGGCGCCGCCCTCGACCTGATCTGCAAGGAACGCATCGAAGTATATTTGAAAAACTACCGGCAGCAGGGCAATACCATCCTTATCGCCACGCACGAAGAACGCGAAATCCGTTTGTGCGACAGGCTGTTTTTATTAAAGGGCGGCATACTGGAGCCATATCAGTATGATGGCAATATCCACCAGCTTGCCGGAAAACTGCAGGAAACCACTGCCAGGAGACCTGAAAAGTCGCCCTTGCAATAAACAAACACGCCGGACACTCCGAAGGAAACCACTGCCAGGAGGCCTGAAAAAACGCCTTGCAATAAACAAATACGCCGGGCACTCCGAAGGAAACCACTGCCAGGAGGCCTGAAAAGTCGCCCTTGCAATAAACAAATCAACACGCCGCAACATATGAGGTGAACCATGAAATTTTATATCCGCTATATCCGCCTGGAAGCCAAAAGAATGTTATTATCCCTTCCGTCCATCTTTGGAGGGAGTTTCTTTTTGCTGCTTCTGCTCAGCGGACTGTTTGGGATTTTTTACGTCTGCCAGACAGACGATACGGCTGACAGCCTTCCGGTCATCGGGGTTGTCGCACCGGAAGAAGAACCTCTCGTCGACTGGATGATCTCCACGGTCAGCCAGATGGAAAATGCCAAAAACGCGTTCCGTTTTGAACGCGTCACCAGAGAGGACGGACAGAGACGGCTGCAAAACGGGGATATCAATGTGATATTTGAAATCCCGGAAGGCTATATCCGGTCTATTGTAAACGGAAGCAACAAACACGTGACCATCCGCTTTGCAAAAGGTCAGACAACGATCGTCAGCTTCCTGATCCGAGAGGTGTCAAAAGCGGCGTCGTCATTTATCTTAAACACAGAAGCCGCCCTGTATTCCCTACAGGACTACTATGCCTCCCACGGTCTGCCAAATATGCAAAAAGAGGAGTTAAAACTAAACATCCAGTTTATCCGTGAAATCGCCGGATTGGAGCAGGCAATCGAACCGGATATCGCCGAGGCGGAAAATGCCTACTCCCTTCCGGTTACTTACACGGCGTCCGGAATCGTTTTACTCCTGTTCTTGTGGGGTCTCACCTGCGCCAAAATGCTTACTTCCCAGAGCAGTGCATTCCAAAACCAGCTTTTTCTGGAGGGCATCCGAACCGGAAAACAGATTTTGGCAAGAGGCGCCGCTTTTTTTGCCGTCTGCCTGATCAATTTCTTACTCTTCCTGTCTATCGGCGCAGCTGTCCTTCTGATTGGGAAGCTTCCGGCAGGAGATATGATATTGGCGTCGCCGGCGGGAATCCTGCGTTTTGCCGTTGGGATGCTTCCGGTACTGTTCCTGTCCTCTTCTTTTATCCTGATGATATACGAAGCCGTCTCCGATACCCTGGGAGGAATCCTGTTTTTATTTTTCAGCGTTCTGATCATGGGGCTTTGCTCCGGCTGCTTTTACCCGATTGATTACCTGCCGGAAGCGATACGGAATATTGCAGGCGGCCTGCCAGTCCGTCGCGGACTTTGCTATACGATGGCTCTCCTGTGCGGAGAAACAGATACTTCCTCTCTCTTGTATCTCCTGTTCGATACCTTTTTATGTTATTTCCTGTGCATATTGTGCCGCAGCGTAAAAAGGCGGATCGCTGAGTAACGGCGTCTTCGCACCGTTTGCGTGACAAGACATAGCGAAAGCATACCTGCGTTGGTTTTGGCGATACAACGATCATGGACAAAATAAGCGTTTCGCTATTACCTATATAGACTATGATAAAAGGAGGACTTCCCATGATAAGAAAACGGTCGGAAATGGAAAAAAATTTTCCCGAAACAAGAAAAAAACACCCGGAAACGGAAAAAAATTCCCAAAAAACAAGAAAAAAACACCCGGAAACGAAAAAAAATTCCCGGAAAACAAGAAAAAAATACCCGGAAACAGGAAAAAAACATTTAACAAAGAAAAAAGAGTTCCCGACAGCGGTAAAAGAATTTCAGATCTATTCCCGGCTCCTTGGCAAACGGATCTTGAAACGGCCGCTTTTTCTCCTGGTGCTCCTTCTCCTTCCAGCCGCCGTGCTCTTCCTGCAAAACTGCAAGACCGGAGAAGATTCCCTCGTCCGGGTCGCGCTTTATTCACCGGAACAGGGACTTTCTTCCCCGTCAGAAAAACTAATCGAAGAAATGCTCTCCCTGTCCAATGCATCGATTTCTTTTTTCCGCTGCCAATCCGAAAAAGAGCTCATCCATGCGATTGCAAAAGACGGAGCCGCCTGCGGCTATATCCTGCCCGCGCAGCTCGATGAAAAAATACAGCGCTATGCCAAAGACCGCACGCCTTTCCTGCGGACAATCCGCTCCCGCGGGGAAATCAGCACAAAAATTGTAGATGAGATCGTGCTCGGAAAGATTTATCAGTCCTTTTCCTATTATCTTCTGTCCGATTTTCTAAAAAAACAAACCGGAACAGAACCCGACGAAGAGGAGCTGTCCGCCACTTTCCAGACTTATCAGAACGACGAGCTCCTCTTCACCTTTGAATATATCGACGGAACAGGCAATACGATCCTGAATGATAAAAATTCCAATTATATGATGCTGCCTGTCCGGGGCATTATCTCCGTCTTTGTCCTGTTAGCTGCAATGGCCGGAGCCGTTCTGTGGTACACGGACTCCAAACGAGGAATCCTTGCCGGACTGCCGCGCCGCGGACAATATTTTTTCCAGTTCCTCTCTCTGTTCCTTCCGGCGCTCTTTTCCGGAATCGCCGGATTGATCACACTAAAAATAGCGGGACTGTATATAAAAACAACTATCGAACTCCCCGCGATGCTCGGACTGATCTTCTGCTGCTGCGCCCTTGTGCATCTCCTGCGGAAGCTGTTTCGCAAAAGAGAGTTTTTTCTCGCTTCCATTCCGGTTTTTATCATCGGTTCGCTGATCCTCTGCCCTGTCTTTCTCTCTGTCGAAACCTTCTTTCCAAAGCTTGCGCTGATAAACCGCATTTTCCCCGCCGCCTGCTATTTAAACAGCCTCTATGGCGCGCCGCAGTTTGGCTTTATGTTTCTGTACTGCGCCGCCTGCCTTATCCTTGCAGATATTCTATCCCGATTAACTTCAATCCTCTGGCCGGAGCGGTAGGTCCCGCCTTTGCCCGGTCGCAGCTTGCGATCACCGCCGGTATCTTCTCCGGCGCCAATGCGCCCTTTCCAACCTCTATCAGCGTTCCGGCAATGATCCGCACCATATTATACAGGAAGCCATTTCCCTGCACGCGGATACAGATCAGGTCGTCCCGCCGCTTTATTTCCAGCGAATCAATCCGGCGCACCGTAGTTTTTACCTGTGCGCCCGCACTGCAGAATCCGGCGAAATCATGCTCGCCGACAAAAGCCGCCGCCGCCCGCCTCATCGCCTCCACATCCAGCGCTCCATAGCAAAAATACGCTGTGTTTCGATATTCCGGCAGCGGAAAAGTCCTGTTCAATATTGTATATTCATATGTTTTCCGGCATTCACAGCGCCTTGGGTGAAACGTTCTGTCAACTTCCCTGGAAGCCTGTACTACAATATCTTCCGGCAGTCTCTGGTTTAATGCATAGGAAAATTTTTCCGCCGGTATTTTCGAATCCGTATCAAATACAGCGACATTTCCCAGCGCATGGACGCCCGCATCTGTCCTGCTGGCTCCGATAACCTGAATCTCCTCCCCTGTCAGCTCGCTGACCGCACGGTTTAATACGCCCTCGATCGTTACCGCCGCCGGCTGGAGCTGCCAGCCATGATAATTTGTCCCGTCATACGAGACGACTAAAAAAATTCGTTTCAAAGCAGTTTCCTCGTCAAAGTTTCCCTTGTTTTCAGTTCAAAACGGACTGATCCGCACCGTTACCGCCAGCGCCGCGATATATACCAGACAACACAGATATCCGAAAATATCCCTTCCCCGATAGCGGAGCGGATACATTTTTGTCCTGCCCTCCCCTCCGTGATAGCACCGGGAATCCATTGCAAGCGCCAGTTCCCCCGCCCTGCGTATTGCCGACACAAAAAGCGGCACCAAAACCGGCAGCATACTTTTCATCCTCTGGAACGCATTGCCCGATTCAAAATCAGCGCCCCTTGCCGCCTGCGCTTTCATGATCCGGTCTGTCTCTTCAACGAGAATGGGGATGAAGCGCAGGGCGATCGACATCATCATCGCCACTTCATGCACCGGTACCCGGAATATTTTTAACGGGCGCAAAAGACGCTCTAATCCGGCAGTCAGCTGGTTTGGCGTAGTTGTAAACGTCATAATGGACGCCCCCAGGATCAGAAGCGCCAGCCGCAATGTGATATATATCATCTTGCGTATCCCTTCCCAGGTAACGGCAACAACGCCCCATGCAAAAATCTCTTTCCCCGGCGTCCAGAACAGATTTAACATACCGGTTAAAAGCAAGATAAATAATACCGGCTTTAATCCACGCATAATATAGGAAAACGGAACTTTCGATAACGCGAGGACAATCCCAAAAAACAGGATGGCCGCCGCATAGCCCGCAAAATCCTGAAATGTAAACAGCGATACCATGTAAACCAGCGTGACAACTATCTTGACCCGCGCATCCAGCCGGTGGATCGGGGAATCCGCTGCATAATACTGCCCAATCGTAATATCCCGGATCATACTGCACCCCGCTTTCTATCCTGATACCATCGTATGACAGCATCCGCCGTCTCGTCTACGGTAATGCAGTCCCCAGGTATGGCAAATCCTTTCTCTCGCAGGCTGTTGGCAATCTTTGCCGACACAGGGACGTCCAGTCCAATCTGCCCTAATTCTTTCTGGTAACGGAACACCTTATGCGGCTCCCCGTCCAGGACAATCTCACCCTGGTTCATCACGATCACGCGGTCTGCATACTCCGCGATATCCTCCATGCTGTGCGATACAAAGAGAATAGTCAAATCCCGCTCCTTTTGCAGCCGTTTTAAGAGAGCGAATATATTTTCCTTTCCCTCTGGGTCAAGCCCCGCCACCGGCTCATCCAGCGCAAGGACCTCCGGCTTCATCGCCAGCACGCCGGCAAGCGCCACTCTTCTTTTCTGCCCTCCGGAAAGCAAAAATGGCGAAACGTCTATGAGCTCTTCTCCAATCCCGACGTCCTTTAGCGCCTGAAACGCAAAAAGTTCCGTCTCTAACGGCGTCATTCCCATATTCGCAGGGCCAAACTGCACATCCTTTATGACAGTCTCCTCGAACAGCTGATGCTCCGGATACTGGAATACCAGACCGACTTTTCCCCGCAATGTCTTCATCGAGAAATCCTTGTCGTATATATTTTTCCCATTATAATATACGCTGCCCTCCGTTGCCCGCTCCAGACCATTTAAAAGCCGCAGCAGCGTTGATTTCCCAGAGCCAGTGTGGCCGATAATGCCGACAAACTCATTCTTCTCAATCGTCAGGTTGATCTTTTTCAGCGCGCATGTTTCTTCCTTTGTCCCTTTTCCATAGATATAAAATACATTTTCCAGACGAATCGACATGGTCAAGCCTCCATTTTTCTATTCCGCCGCAAGACGCCCTAACGCCTCTGTCAGTTTTTCCGGCGTTAAAATCCTCTTATCGATCGGAAGTCCTGCGTTGTTTAGTTTTTGCACAATCCTGCTGACATCCGGAAGCGCAAGGCCGCAGTCTTTTATTTTATCACTCTCGCCAAATACCGTTTCCGGCCGTCCGGCAAGCGCAATCTTCCCCTGTTTTAACACATAGACAGCATCTGCCTCTGCCGCCTCTTCCATATAATGCGTGATCAAAAGAATGGTGATCCCCTCTTCTCGGTTCAGACGATGCAGCGTTTCCAAAACCTGCCTTCTCCCGGCAGGATCCAGCATTGCCGTTGCCTCATCCAGGACAATGCACTTTGGATGCATTGCCATGATCCCGGCAATCGCGATGCGCTGCTTCTGCCCGCCAGAGAGATGGTTCGGTGAATGATGCCTGTATTTTTGCATACCGACCTGCGCTAAACTCTCTGCCACACGTTTTTTAATCTCCAGGGATGGGACGCCCATGTTTTCCGGGCCAAATGCTACATCCTCTTCCACCACATTAGATATGATCTGGTTATCCGGATTCTGGAATACCATTCCCGCTGTCTGACGCACCGCCAAAGTCATCTCTTCTTCGGAGGTGTCAATCCCATCTACATAAACTACGCCCTCTGTGGGGTGCAGCAGTGCGTTCAGATGCCTGGCAAACGTAGATTTTCCAGAACCATTCGCACCCAAAACCGTCACAAAATCCCCTGCCCTGACTGTCAGACTAATACCGTCAATGGCACGCACAATCCCTGTCACATCGCCATTCTCATCCCTTCTGCCATACTCGTGTGCCAGGTCTTTTGTCTCAATCAGAACTGCTTCTTTTTTTTTCTGCATGATCCGCCTCCATAAAACCTTTAAGCCACCGCTTCGCATGGTTTCACTCCACGCTCATTTTTTCTGCATGATCTGGTCTCCAGAAAAACAGTCGCTCCGCAGCACAACCAGAAAAAGGAATACGCTTACGGCATATTCCTTTTTTGTGCATTATTTTATCTCTTTATACTAACTCGATCAATACCTGCATTGCAGCATCGCCTTTGCGCTGCCCAATCTTCACGATACGGGTATAGCCGCCGTTACCGTTGCGCTCTGCATACTTTGGTCCGATCTCATCCAAAACCTTTGATACGACGTCGACCGTCTTAGTCCCTTTTCTGCGGTTCTTGATATCCTCTGGGACTTCCGTTACCCTGTAAAGCTTCTTCTGCATCTGCCTTCTCGCGTGCAGTCTGGACGGCTGGTCTTTCCTGATCTCCTTTTCGACCTCATCATAGACAGTCTGCTTCTTGCCGTCTACAACTTCTTTTACTCTCTTTCCGTCCTTATCCTTGCGGGCAACCTTTGCAGTCACAGTGACAGTATCGTAGTTATTACACTCCTTGATACCCAAGGCAATAATGCCCTCTGCAATCTTGCGAATCTCCTTTGCCTTTGCTTCTGTTGTAACAATCTTGCCATAATACAATAAATCTGTTACCTGATTGCGAAGCAACGCTTTTCTCTGGCTGGATGTTCTTCCCAGTTTTCTATAGCCTGCCATGTGTGCTTACCTCCTAATTATTCATCCCCCAAGTTAAGCGAAAGACCTAATTCTTTTAACTTGGCTAATACTTCTTCTAAAGACTTGCGCCCAAGGTTTCTCACCTTCATCATATCTTCTGATGTACGGTTGCAAAGTTCTTCTACTGTATTAATTCCTGCACGTTTCAAACAGTTGTAAGAACGAACAGAAAGCTCTAACTCGTCAATGCTCATTTCCAGAGCCTTATCCTTGCTGTCATCAACATTTTCTGCAATCACCTGGATACCGGCTGTCTTGTCAGAAAGATTGATAAAGGATTTCAGGTGGTCACTCAAAACCTTT
This sequence comes from uncultured Lachnospiraceae bacterium, assembly GCA_947589455.1. Classification (GTDB taxonomy): domain Bacteria; phylum Bacillota; class Clostridia; order Lachnospirales; family Lachnospiraceae; genus Butyribacter. The sequence goes on from CANQCD010000004.1 coordinate 35,502, forward strand.
GCCGCAAGGCTTACCGCATCGCTCGGCTCAATCGTGCCATCTGTGTATACTTCCAAAGTCAGCTTATCAAAATCTGTAATCTGGCCAACACGGGTATTCTCGATTTTGATATTAACCCTCTCTACCGGTGTAAAAATAGAATCAATCGCAATCACATTGATCGGCAGATCTTCTCTCTTGTTTTTATCTGAGCTGACATATCCCCTGCCATTGACAATCGTCATCTCAATATACAATTTACAATCCGATCCACCGCTTAGTGTCGCGATCACCAGGTCAGGATTTAAAATCTCAATATCAGAATCGACCTGAATATCCGCTGCTGTTATAACACGCTCCCCTGATGCCTCAATATATGCTGTCTTTACCTCGTCCGTCTCGCTGTTATTTTTAATCGCAAGACTTTTGATATTCATGATAATTTCCGTCACATCTTCTTTTACGCCGGGAATAGAAGAAAATTCATGTACCACGCCGTCAATCTTGATGTGGCTTACAGCAGTACCTGGCAAAGAGGAAAGCATGATCCTTCTAAGTGAGTTACCCAAAGTCGTACCGTATCCTCTTTCCAGAGGTTCCACAACAAAACGTCCATATCTCTTATCTTCTGAAATCTCTTCAATTTCAATATTCGGTTCTTTAAAATCAAGCACTCCAAGGACCTCCTTTTGGGTGTTTTTCCGCTTACCCGCTGCCAGTTATTATTTAGAATATAACTCGACGATAAGCACTTCATTTACAGGAACATCAATCTGCTCTCTTGTCGGGATATCCTTTACCGTGCCTGAAAGAGTTTCGTGGTTTGCTTCTAACCAGTCTGGAACAATCCTTCCCTCTGTCACTTCAAGAATATCCTTATATCTCTGAGCTCCTTTGTGTTTTTCCTTGATTTCAATGACATCTCCCGGCTTTACCTCGTAAGACGGAATATTTACACATTTTCCGTTTACAAGAACATGCCTGTGGCTTACAATCTGCCTTGACTCTTTTCTTGTACGTCCATATCCCATGCGGAATAATACGTTGTCAAGCCTCAGCTCAAGAAGGATCATAAGGTTTTCACCGGTTGTGCCGTATTTTAACTTCTGTGCTTTTGCAAAATTGTTTCTGAACGGCTTCTCCAATACGCCGTAGATGAATTTTGCTTTCTGCTTTTCTTTTAACTGAAGACCATACTCGCTTGGTTTTCTTCCGACTCTTACATTTCTATTAGACTTCTTATCAATACCCAAAATCTGCGGCTCCAGTCCAAGAGCCCTGCATCTTTTCAGTACCGGCGTCATATCTCTTGCCATGTCAATTCCTCCTGAATCATTATTCTTTTCTCACATCAATTTTAGAAATCAGCCTCATCCTGTAAATTATACACGGCGACGCTTCGGCGGACGGCATCCGTTGTGCGGAACCGGAGTTACATCGCGGATGCTTGTAACGTCAATCCCACATGCCTGCAGCGCACGGATTGCTGCCTCACGGCCGGAACCAGGTCCTTTTACCATGACATCTACCGATGTTAAACCGTGCGGTAAAGCTGCCTTTGCCGCTGTCTCCGCTGCCATCTGCGCCGCGTACGGAGTAGACTTTTTCGAACCTCTGAAGCCTAATCCGCCTGCACTCGCCCAGGAAACTGCATTTCCCTGTGCATCTGTAAGCGTAACGATCGTATTATTGAAGGAAGACTGGATATGTGCCTGTCCATGTCCGACATTCTTCTTGACACGCCTCTTGCCTGCCTTTTTTGCTACTTGTTTAGCCATTGTCAAAGCCTCCTATTTATCTAACTTATTTCTTCTTATTTGCGACGGTACGCTTAGGACCTTTTCTCGTCCTTGCGTTTGTCTTTGTCTTCTGACCACGAACCGGAAGACCTTTTCTGTGACGGATACCCCTGTAGCATCCGATTTCCTGAAGTCGCTTGATGTTCATGGCAACTTCACGACGAAGGTCGCCCTCTACCGTCTGAGTCTCATCAATGACATCACGAATCCGTGCAACCTCTTCATCAGTAAGATCTTTTACACGTGTATCCGGATTAACTTTCGCTTCTGCCAAAATGCGGTTAGAGCTTGCTCTTCCGATACCGTAAATATAGGTAAGTCCAATCTCCACACGCTTCTCTCTTGGTAAATCTACACCACTAATACGTGCCATGTGTACTTTACACCTCCATTGTTTTTGTTAAATAGTTGATTGATTACAGTGAAGATTCACTGTCAGCCGCTTTAAATTGTAATCTTATTGCATAGACGGTTCTTTTTTCACGCTCTCGCAGCGGGAAAATGTCGGGCTGCCTGCGAAATGGCAGCCGGTACTACGCCGCAGTCATCAATCTGCCGTTGATAAGACCGGTTTTGGTGAAATGACACACCGCCGCCGAAATGGGTAATCAGCCCACCTACAATATCATAGCGCCCACATGCGCTATAACGAACAGAAAGCAGGTTCTATAAAATCAGTATGCCTGTTTCATTCAGGCATACGCTCTTGATCAGCCCTGTCTCTGTTTGTGTCTCGGGTTCTCACAAATAACTCGGATACGCCCTTTTCTCTTGATGACCTTACATTTTTCGCAAATCGGTTTTACTGAAGATCTAACTTTCACAGCAATAACCTCCTTTCAAAAAGTCCGTTGTCCATTTTACCACAAATTTCTAAGGGATGCAAGAATTTTTTTGCCTCTCAAAAATTTTTTTATCCCCTCAAAAAATTTTTAAGACCATTTTCCGTATGCGGCAAAGAGAAATACGGATCATTTATCCGGGCAAATTTAATGTGAATTTTATTGTAAAGACAAACTTTTTTTTGTATAATTGAAGTGTATCAAGAACAGGATATATCGTATCTGGTGCCACAGATTTTTAGAAATCGAGGTGTTTAAGTGCAGGACAATACAAGACAGATAGAGGAAGTCATGGCAAAGCGTACCGCAAAAAATAGTGTATTCCTTGACCTTTTTCAAAACAAGAGCTATTTGCTAAAGCTGTATAAAACACTCCACCCAGAGGACGCCGCAGCGACAGAAGATTCCCTTACAGATGTGACGATTACAAATGTATTGACGGATAATCTGTATAATGATCTAGGCTTTATTGTTAATAATAAGCTGATGATACTTGTTGAGGCACAGTCTTTATGTATAGCTATACATAATGCCTGTTATGTATAGCTGTTTGTTATGTAAAGCTAATTCTGAACATCTGATAAACAGAGAGGTTCAGAATCATTTTCTT
>CANQCD010000005.1 GCA_947589455.1 uncultured Lachnospiraceae bacterium
TTGCAGGAAATATTTTTTAAGTCCGACAGGATTGTCTGTGAACAGAGAACAGCCATGGCAAAAAAGCCGTGGCTGTTTTGACGTCCAGAGAAAATACAAAGAGAATCTAACGTTGTCTCCAAATTCATCTATGTGCTTATATTTTCCGAATGGGGAAAATGAAAATATAAAGAAAATCCGAAAAAGGGATAGAAAAATCAGATATATTTATGATAGGATATAAAAAGATTGTTTTGCTGCGATTGCGAACACAAAAAAATAAAAAGAGGAAACACAGTGATGATGCAAAAGACAGATGAAGCAAAAAAGGCATTGCGTATCTTTTTTTCTTCCTTTTCTGAATTTCAGGGGTTTGACGGCTGGGTGATAGGAAAGCTTTGTTTTGAAAGAAGAGAGGCGGGAGGTTTTTCTGGTGCGCTTTCTTGCAGGAAGAAAAAGAGGTATGCGGTGTTAGAAGCTGCCCGGGGTGATATTTGTATGAAAATGCATCTGATAAAAGGCTTTTTGGAGAAAGCAGGGGATGTGGGGAGAAAAGAAGCGTCTGACGGCAGAGCGGAAGGAGATGCACTGGCAGAAAAGGATGCGGATTGTATTTTTCTAGGAGAAAAAGTATTTCATGCAGAAGAAATTTCTGATTTTGTGCGGGAGACTGGCGACAGGAACAGCATCCATCAGGCAGAGCGGCCTGTTGTCCCGGGGCTTTTGATAACGGAATGGATTTGGGAAAAAGGATGTCTGCCAGTCCTTTCAGGCGCCGGGGGCAGTCCTGCATTTACCGACAGGAAAGATTTCCCTGTGATTTTGCGGTTCCGCTTTGCCCTTCACGTTGGAGAATGCATGAAAGTGTATGGGGATCCTTTGTCAAGAAAGATTTTTGCAGTAAAAAATGACAGGGGCTGCAGAACGCTTTTGTGGGAATTATATGAGGAAAAGGAGAGCAGATAGCAGCGATGTACAGGGGAAAAACAGCCTCGTTATTTTCGCCCGCACTTACGATCGCTGCGCTTCGGAATGGGAGGAGCAGATGAAAAAGGCATACATATTGGGTGGTTTTAGGAGCTATATCGGGGTAGAGAATGGCATGTACCGCCATATTCCGGCAGAAAGGCTGGGAGCTTCCGTGCTTCGCCAGATGCTGGAACGGATGAGGCTTCCGGAGCCAGAGCTGGTAATCGCAGGAAATGGGGTAGGAGCGGGAGGCAATATTGCGCGGCTGATGACATTAGAAGCGGGACTGTCGGAAAAAGTACCTGCTTTTACGATTGATCTGCAGTGTGCTTCCGGTCTGGAAAGCCTGGCTGCGGCTGCGGCAAAGATTCAGTGCGGGCAGGCGGATTTTGTGATAGCCGGCGGATTTGAGAGCAGTTCAACGGCGCCTCGCAGGGCTTATAATAGAAACCATCCTGATTACAAGAAATATGGAGCAGAAAACAGCTGGTATCCCGCTGCCAAATTTATGCCCGGAGAACATACTGCAATGGCAATGCTCGAGGGGGCGGAACGCACTGCGTTAGCGGAAAAGATCACCAGAGAAGAGATGGATCCCTGGGTGCTGCGGAGCCACCGGCTGGCGGCGGAAGCGGAGGCGGAAGGGCGATTTAAAAATATCCTGATCGAAGTGGCGGCGGGCTGCAACCGGGATGAGGGAATCCGTCCCCGCATGAGCCAGCGTTTGCTGGACAGGCTTCCGTGTGTCCTGAAAAACGGACAGATGATCACGGCGGCAAATGCCTGCCTGACACACGATGGCGCGGCTTTTTTGGCGCTTTGTTCAGAAGAGTATGCCGCCCGTCTTGGTGCCCCGCCAAAAGCAGAGTTTATTGATGCGGTAGAAGTGGGCGGGGATCCTTCCATGAGTCCGAAAACTGCGATAGAAGCTGTCAGCAGGCTGTTAGAAAAACGGCGGCTGTCAGACAGGGAGATACAGGTTTTTGAGTGTAACGAGGCGTTTGCTGTGATTGACGTCTTGTTTGCAAGGAAGTTTCCAGACTCTGTCTGCCGGTATAATTTGTCTGGCGGCGCCCTTGCATATGGCCATCCTTATGGCGCATCGGGAGGAATTATCACACTACATGCGCTGGAGGCGCTGGAGAAAGCGGGCGGCGGACTTGCCGTGTGCAGCGCGGCGGCAGCGGGCGGTGTTGGTACGGCAATCCTGATCAAAGGATTCAAATAAAATAGATGAGAGTGTGGAAAAAGAATGGACTATCTTGAAATGATTCGTCAGAGAGACCCGGCGCACATTGCGCTAATAGAGGATGGAACGGAATATACATATGGAGATTTAGTGGAACTCGCTGAAAAAGCAAGCTGTGACCAGTCCGTTTTTCGGGATAGGGATAGCGGAGGTGGAAAAAGACTTCATCTGATCCGGAGAGGACGGATTTTATTGCAGCTGACAGAATTTTTGGCGAGCAGTATCCTTGGCATGGTTCCGGTGATTTTTCCGGCGGATGTGGAATTTACATTGCCAGAGTCTGTGCAGGCGCCGGAGAATGTTTGTATGGCGGCGGCTACATCAGGCTCTTCCGGCGAGCCGAAGATTTTGTACCGCACTTATGCGAGTTGGGCTGATTTTTTTCCGGTACAGAATGAGATTTTTAAGATTACGGAAAACAGCCGGTTATTTGCACAGGGAAGCCTGGCTTTTACGGGAAATTTGAACCTGTATCTGGCGCAGTTTTTTGCCGGAGGGACGGTTGTTGCAGAAAATGCGTTCCGTCCCGGCCAGTGGGAACAGATTTTTGAGGAACAGAATGTCAATGCCATTTATCTGATTCCGTCAAAGCTTTTCTGTCTGCCAAAGGTGATGAAGAGGAAAAACAGCAGGATACAGAGTATAATCTCCGGATCGCAGGGGATAGGGCGCGAAAAAGCGTCCCTGTTAAAGCAGTATTTTCCGGAAGCGGAAATCATTCTATATTACGGGGCAAGTGAATTGAGCTATATTACATATGTGAAAGACTGTCAGATGAACGGCAGGGATAATCTGGTGGGGAAGCCGTTCCCGGGGGTGCGGATATCTGTCAGGCAGGGCGAGATCTTTGCAGATACGCCGTATCGGGCGGAGGGGATCGCAGTTCCGTATAGCGTATCAGACAGAGGGAGTATGGATGAAGACGGAAATCTGTATTTTGAAGGCCGGGGAGGGGACATCGTGCAGATTCATGGGCGGAAGATTTCACTTCAGAAAATAGAGAGGGAGATATGCCGTCTGGACGGCGTCAGCAGGGCGGCGGCTCTTTTGCTGGAGAAAAATCCCGGCGAAAAAGGCTGTCTGGTCGCCTTTCTATGTACAGAGGAAAACCGAAAAATAGATGAAACGTTTTGTCTGGCAACGCTTCGCCGGAGGCTGGCGGCTTTTGAGATGCCCGGCCGGATTATCCAGTTGGAGGAGATGCCGGAAAATGAGAGTGGAAAAGTTGATAAAAAGAAACTCCAAATAAAGTGGTGTAAGAAAAAGTCTTGACTTAGTCTTTTTCTTTTGGTACTCTATTCAAAACAATGGAAAACGGAGGAAAATTATGAGACTGAAAAAAGTAATTAGTATCTTGTCAGCGGCGGCGTTATTTGTTTCGTCTTGTCCGGTATGCGGCATTTTGCCGGGCAGCGCCGTGAAATATGCCGAAGCGGCTGGCGCGGCTAAATCAGCGCCGCGGAAAAATACGATCCGCAAAGGGGCGGAAGAGGGGACTCATTATTTTTATGATCAGCTTACAGAGGAGGCAAAGGCGTTTTATGACGCTATGGTCACAATGTACCGGGAGGGAACGCTAAAGACCGGGACAGAGGATTACGATCTGACGTCAAACGGCTGTGTGACGCAGGAGCAGCTGATGTCATATGCAAACGGAGACATGCGGCTCCTTATGACAATGGGAGCTGCAAGAGACGCTTTTGACGCAGATTATCCGGATGCTTTTTATGTTGATTTATCCAATCTTTCCCTTCGTGTGACAATGGACAGCGAGGAAAACTATCATGCTTACCTGGGGACGGAACGAACCGATACGTATTATGCCGAGGGGTTCACAAACAGGCAGGAAGTGGAAGAAGCTGTCTCAGAATATGAGGCGAAGCTGGATGAAATCGTTGCCGCGGCGGAGAAGATCACGCCGGAAGAGGGGGAGAACCTTGCAAGAAAGCAGGTGGAATATGTCCATGATATCATAATAAAAAATACGTCTTACCGTTTGGAGAACACCTGCAAAAAAGAAAACATCGGATTGATCAGGACGTCGTATGGCGCGCTGGTAAAGGGGGAGAGTGTCTGCGAGGGATATTCGCGGGCAATGAAAGCTGTCCTTGACCGTCTGGGGATTCCATGCGTTCTGGTGCAGGGAAGTTACCGCACGTCTGACGACAAGGCGGAACTTCATATGTGGGATTACGTGCAGCTGGAGAAAGAGGGGGAGTGGTATGCCGTAGACGCCACGATGGACGATCCGATTTCCTCAAAAGGAGAAAACGGCGTGGACGGCTATGAAAATACAGAATACCTTTTCGTGGGCGAGGATGTGATGAGCCGCAGACATGTTCCGAATGGGATTATGTCAGAGGCGGAGTTTGAATTTTCCTACCCGCAGCTTTCTCTCACAGGAATCGATTTTGAGCGCCTCTACAGTAAGGGCGGATTGACGGTTCTGTATAATGAAGATGGGACGATGGAGGGGGAAAAAGCTGGAGTTTTTAAGGTAAGTTATAATGGCATGGGATATGCCAAAGCAGCAGAGCAGGGGAAATATCTGATCGGACGGTTCCATCAATATTATGAAGAGACGGATGAATGGCTGTATGGCAGCTGGGGATATCTTCTGCCGGACGTCTACCCGGCATTTGAAGATACCGATACGGAGATGACGATAGCGGTACCGCATTGCTTGTATGTAGAATTTGGCGTGACAGACATTGCTCCGGGAAATTATCTGGAAAATATTGAGAAGGTGAATTTTCAGGGGGATCCTCTGTTGTTAGAAGAGTCTACCGGGATGCAGTACAACCCGAGCGGGACCTATGTGGCGCCGCCGATGGTTCAGAGCCAGACGCCGTCGGGGAGCGGGCGTCTTTACGTTGGGAAAAAATATCATGTCAAAGCGGTTTATGACGACGTCCTCACTCTGGCGGACGGGGCGACGGAGGCCGGGTATCGCCTGACAGTGGACGATCCTAATTCCTCAGCGCAGGAATACAGTAAGATTGAAAATTTCACATGGGATGGGGAAAAGACGATCGAGTTTGACTTTGAGCCGAGTAATATGTGGGCGGATGATTCTATTTCCTATGAGTTTCATATTACAGGCCTGATCGGAAAGAGAAGTTTAAAAACGCCAAATCCCATCTGCTATTATGTTGCAAATCAATCGGCAGTATGCGCATATCGGAGCAGGGGATATTTCTGGAATCTCTTTGGAAAACCGTCCCTCCTGGAAAATTCCGATTTATCGACAAAGGACTGGAGGACGGAAGATGGGGGGACTGTTTCGCAGGATATGCTGAAGCGCCTGGTATTGGTGGCTTCCACTACGACAAACAGGCAGGCGGATGATATGAACCAGTTGATTGACGAGTCTCTTCCGAGTGACCAGAAAGTCTTAAAAAGCGAGACATATAATATCAATTTGACGATCTGTAATCAGAATATTGTCGGGACAGGGCAGTCGCTCCGCGTTTCTCTCGGATTTCCGGCAGGATACGGGCCAAACGACGCCGGGGTGACGTTTAAGGCGTACCATTTCACAAAAAATGACGCCGGAGAGATTGTTTCTGTGGAAGAGATTCCGTGCCTGATCACGCAATACGGTCTGGTTATTTTGTGCGATTCCTTCAGTCCATTTGCCGTTACTGCGGTAGAGGATGATGGAACGGAAACCGCAGACGATGCGAGGACGCTGATCTTATCAAATACAACCGGTGGAACTCTGACCGGGGCGGACAGCGTCGTGACAATGAAAGCGGGCGAAAGCGTAACGCTCAAAGCCAGTGCGGAAGAAGGATACGAGCTGGATGAGCTTGTTGTGTGCGGCAGTCCTGCGGCGATAACGGATAAAAATTCTATGACTGTGGACGTGAAATATGAAGATCTCGCTGATGGCATAAATATTGTAGATGCTAAGTTTGCGGCGGCTTCCGTCCATCAGAAAGAAGAAGAGCGCGGAGAGGTTTTAGTCCAGCCGAAGGCAATCCCGGCGGAGATTACAATGGCTGCGGCAAGCATTTCCGTCAAAACAGAGGAAAGCTTTACGATCGCACCAGAAATAAAAGAGCAGGAAGGCGTCCATACCTATCAGTGGTATAAAGATGGAGCGGCGCTTTCCGGAGAGCGCGGTTCGTCAATTACTGTCAGAAGTGCCAGCCAGCAGGATGCCGGCGAATATTCCCTGGTTGTGACGACAACAGCAGGTACGGTCAGCACAAGAGTGGTAAGCGATATATGCAAAGTATCTGTTACGGATGATGTACTGGAACCTGCAGTTATTACATTAAAAAGCAAATCTGTTACAGTTGCGGAAAAAGAACGCCTTGAGATAGGCGCAGAAGTGACAGAAGCAGAGGGAACATATCAGTACCAGTGGTATAAAGGCGGAGCGGCAGTAAACGGCAAGACAGAAAAAAATCTGGTGATCGATTCTGTGTCCAAACAGGACGCCGGCAGTTACCAGCTGAAAGTGATACGGTCTCTTGGGGGAAAATCGGTGGAAGCCGCAAGTGAGATTTGCACTGTAACGGTAACAGAGGCAAAAACAGACAACGCAGATCAAAATGGCGACCAGCAGAAAGATAACAAACCGACAGCGAAAAAGACGTTGTCTGCTGTCAAAAATTTGACGGCAGTTTCTACCGGCACAGACAGGGTAAAGCTTACCTGGAAAAAGCTGAGCGGCGCAAAAGGGTATCAGATTTACCGTCATGATAGCAAAACAAAGAAATTTGTAAAACTGGCCGATGTGAAAAAGGTTTCCTATACAGATAAAACCTGCTTATCCGGTAAGGCTTACCGTTATAAGGTCAGGGCGTATCACACAGTAGACGGAAAGCAGTCGCCAGGAAAATATTCAAAAGAGGCGAAAATAATCGTACTTCCGGAAACAACAAAAAAAGTGTCCGGAAAATGGGACAGCAGCACAGCGGCGACCTTGTCGTTTAAGAAAGTGAGCGGCGCGACAGAATATTATATTTACCGGTATGATGCAGAGGCTTCTGAATATGTCTATGCGTATAAGGTAAAAGGAAAGAAACTCTATCAGTATCGGGAAAAGACAGGCAAGTGGAAATATCAGAATAAGATCGGCACAAAGGGGAAAATGATTTTGTGTACTTTAACTGGTTTGGATTCGACGCATACATTGAAATATTGTGTCAGTACGGCAGTGTCCCAATCCGGCTATCAGCAGGCGCACAGTAAATACAGCAAAGTGATCAAACTGCCTTCGCGCCGATAGAGGAGACGGCGCTGTCGCAGTATGCAATATAGCGTACGATCAGTTGTTTTTGCCCTGACATAGTTTCTCGTTTGTGTGATGGCGTTGTCGCAGCATATCGTGATTGGGAAAAGCCCCCGCCTGTTCGATGGTACAGGCAGGGGCTTCCTCTTGCCATACAGGAAATTGTGTATAGCGATGTTGGAAGAGGTTTCTTGCCGGTCTATGGGGCAGTTATTGCAGCCGCGTGATGATCAGATGCGCAGATACTGGAAGCGTTCCGCCGGCTGTCGGGGTGATGGTCAGCGCGGCAGGATTGGCTGCAGGATTGCGAACTGTCAAAACAGAATTGGCTGCGGTTGTTGTCACGATCGCAGCGCCGATAACCGGCGAAGCGCCCGATGTGCGTCCGGCTGCAGTGTATGCCAGCTCGGTGCCGTTTAGCGTTAAGATAAGCTGTGCGGCCTGGGTGACCGGAACTTCAAAGAAAATCTGATAGGTTCCGGCATCCGTCAAGGTAAAGGAATTTCCGTCTGCGCTGACGGTGGCAATCCCACTGTTTACCGCAGTTTCAGGGAAGCTTACATCTGTCCCCGGCGCAACGGTGTCGGCATTATCAGGCGGCATTAATGCATAGAAATCAGCATAACCCAAAACAGTCCCGGCGGGTCCCTGTGGTCCAGCGGGTCCTTGCGGTCCAGCAGGTCCGGTATCACCGGCCGGTCCCTGCGGTCCAGCGGGTCCAGTATCACCGGCGGGTCCCTGCGGCCCCTGTGGTCCAACAGGTCCAGTATCACCGGCGGGTCCCTGCGGCCCCTGTGGTCCAACAGGTCCGGTATCACCAGCAGGTCCCTGCGGTCCGGCGGGTCCTTGTGGTCCAGCGGGTCCTTGCGAACCCTGCGGCCCGGCAGGTCCAACTGATCCAGTATCACCGGCCGGTCCCTGCGGTCCGGCAGGTCCTTGCGGTCCAGTGTTTCCGGCGGGTCCTTGCGGTCCAGCGGGTCCCTGCGGTCCCTGTGGTCCAACTAATCCGGTATCGCCGGTAGGCCCTTGCGGTCCCTGTGGTCCAGCCGGTCCGGTATCGCCTGCAGGTCCTTGTGGTCCGGCGGGTCCCTGTGGCCCGGCAGGTCCGATTGGCCCGGTATCGCCAGCAGGCCCCTGGACGCCGGCCGGTCCCTGCGGCCCGGGAAGCCCCTGCGGACCCTGTGGCCCTTGTGAGCCGCATGAGGGAGGAGGGCAGATCGGGGTTGGACGGCAGTTGTTATGACAAAAACTATTTCCGTTATTAAAGCAATTTCGACTGTTTATCATGGTGATTCCCCTTTCAAAAGTATATTTCAAAGCTTTTTTGCCTTGATGGTTTATCCGAAAATACGGAACTGGTATTATGAGAAACTGTCTTACAGTCTCTCATAATATCCTATGTGATTTTTGGGGAGATGCCACTGCTTTTTAGATTGTTTTTTTGACTTCGAGTGCGTTTTATTTCACCTGCGGCAGATTGTTTTTTAACTTCAAGTGAATTTCGTTCAGCCTGCGATGTTGCCTTCTATTCATATCGCAACGCTTCGATTGGATCCATTTTTGCCGCTTTATTTGCCGGATAATATCCAAAAAACATACCGATCAGCATAGAGAATGCGACAGAAAGGATGATCGCCCCGACTGGTGCGGAAGCAGAATATCCCAGGATGGTCGCAGCGATTGCGCCCAGGATAAATCCAGTAATGATTCCTAAGCAGCCTCCGACAAAACACAGGACAATAGATTCAATGATAAATTGAAGACGGATGGAGCTGTTTCTTGCGCCAAGCGCTTTCCTTGTGCCGATTTCGCGCGTGCGTTCTGTGATAGATACCAGCATGATATTCATTACGCCGATACCGCCCACGAGCAGGGAGATTCCTGCGATAAAGGAAATCGCGATTGACACGGTGGAGATCATTTCTGTCATGGATTCTGTCATGGATTCCATGGTTGAGGTTGCGATTTCGTAATCTTCATTTGCTGCGTAGTAAGGGGCAAAAAATGTTTCAATCTCAGAGGCAAAATCGGACACGCTTTCTACAGAGGTGGCAGTTACTACAGTGAACTGCGAGTAGCCTTTATCGCTGTGAAGCGCTTCTTTTCCGGTGGTCAGAGGGATATATGCCGCTGTTGTGATATCCTCATCGCTTTCGCTGCTGAAATTACTGTTTTCTTCGTATTGATAGACGCCGACAATATAGTATTTTGTCGTCACGCCATTTTGGTTGACGTAAATTCCCTGTGCTAAAGCCGACGCATTATCTCCGTCAAAAAAAGCGTCGATTACTTTATCAGAGACCATGATCACTTTCTTTTTGCCGTCTAAGTCGCCCTGACTAATCTTTCTTCCAGCAAGAAGCGTAATCTGGCTGCTTTCAAAATAATCGGCATTGATGCCGGAGATAGAAATATTACAGGAAGTATTTCCGTCTTCTACCGTTGCGCTGCCGACGTTTTCACTGATGGCAACTGCGTCTATCTTGTCCGAAAAGGAGGACTGCAGCTCTTCTAACATTTCATCTGTGATCAGATCGTCTTCGTCGGCAGAGGCAGATTTTTCCAAAGCGCCAAAGTGCATTCCATTGCTGCGGACTTCTTCTTCCTCTCCGCGCTGCCGGATGCCGACGGTAATGTTGCTGGCTCCCATTTCCTGAAAAGAATCGGTGATTGAAGTTTTCAGGGAAGAGCTGACCGTCATAATAGAAATGACAGAACCAATTCCGATGATAATGCCAAGCATCGTAAGCAGCGAGCGCATTTTGTTTGCAAATAATGCCTGAAAAGCAAGCTTAATGTTTTCCCAGATCAGCATAAGAACCTCCTCTCCGTTCGCCGGTAATCGCTCCGTCTTTTAGCGTGATAATGCGTTCTGTCTCCTCGGCAAGCTCTCTGGAATGGGTGATCAGCACAATCGTTTTCCCCTGCTCTCTGTGCAGCCGGTGAAAAATATCCATAATATGCCTGCCAGTCTCGCTGTCCAGTGCGCCTGTCGGCTCGTCGGCGAGAATGATAGATGGGTCGTTTGCCATGGCGCGTGCGATCGCGGTTCGCTGCTTCTGTCCGCCGGACAACTCATCGGGTCGGTGGTTCATGCGGTCGCCCATTCCCATCATATTTAACAGCTCCTTTGCCCGGGCGGTTCGCTCTTTTTTGGGCAGACCGGCATAGAGCATGGGAAGCTCTACATTGGCAAGCGACGTAGTGCGTGCGATCAGATTATAAGTCTGGAAGACAAAGCCGATTTTCTGGTTTCGGATGTCGGACAGCACCTTGTCGTTTGCTGTCCCGATATCAATATTTTCCAGATGATAGGTACCTGACGTCGGGCGTTCCAGGGCGCCGATCAGATTCATCAGTGTGGATTTGCCAGAGCCGGATTCACCGACAATGGAAACAAATTCGCCTTTCTTTACTTTCAGATTGATGCCGTGCAGGATTTCCAGCTCGTTTGGCTGTCCCAGAAAAAAACTTTTCCGGATTTGCTGCAGATTGATAATGCATTGTTCCTGTTCTTTCATTGGCCACCTCATTTTTATTTCCGTCTGCTGGTTGCTGTCTGCTGAAACCGCTGTGAGCGGTATATCCGATTAATGGCCGCCTGGTTTTCCGTTCGGAGGATTGCCGCCGCCAGGCATATTACCGCCGCCGAGAGAAAAACGCTCGTCTCTGTCGGAAGTTTCATCGGAGCTTTTATCGGTTTCCTCTGTCGGGATAATCACAGACAAGCCCTCGGTCAGGTCGTCGCCGCTGATTTCTACATAGTAATCACTCTCCATTCCGGTTGTAACGGTAATCTCGCGATAGGAGCCGGAGGTATCTGCTTTTTCCCCAGAAGAATTGTCAGCAGATTCCCTGTCGGAGAAAGCTGCTTCGCTGTCAGAGCCGGAAGAGCTGTCGCCTGGTTCGCCAAACGTGCCATCTTTTCCGCTGCGGAACGAGCTGTCGCTGTCAGAGCCGGAAGAGCTGTCGTCCGATTCGCCGAGCGTGCCATCTTTTCCGCCACGGAACGAGCTGTCGCTGTCAGAGCCGGAAGAGCTGTCGTCCGATTCGCCAAACGTGCCATCTTTTCCGCCGCGGAATGCGCTGCCATCTGTTGTGCCGTCGTCCGTGACATAGATCACTTTCGTGCCGTCGCTTTTTTCATGTATAGCGTCATATGGCACGGCGAAAACATCGTCTGCTTCTTCCAGGATAATGCTGCATTTTGCCGTCATGCCAAGCTTGAGATCGTCGTTTTGGCTGATGACTTGAATCTGGACTTCGTAGCCGCTTTCTGTAGAGCCGGATGACATTTCCGTGCCGCCGGTGTTATCCTGTGACTGGGACTGTGACTGGCTGCTTCCTGCCTTTGGCGCTATAAAAGTGATTTTTCCTTCTATTTCCTGGTCGCCAGTTGCCTCAGTCAGGATTACGACCTTCTGTTCCTTTTTTATCTTGCTGATATCATATTCATCAATATAAGCAGTGACTACAAAAGAATCCGCATTTTCAATTTCCATAATATCGCCGCCGGTATAAATTGCGCCTTCTTCGACAGAAACAGACGTAACCGTGCCGTCCATTGCCGCTGTCACAGAACAGTCCTCCAGCGCTTTTTTTGCGTCCTCAGCCTGGGCTTTTGCCTCCCGTATGCTTTTTTTGGCGTTGCTCTGCGCTGTCGCAAGCTCCTCTTTAGCGCTGTCGATATTAGACATGCTCTGGCTCAGGGAAGAAGTACGGCTGTCCTTGGCCGTCTCATAGGATTCTTTTGCCTGTTTTAGAGTTTCCTGCGCCTTGGAAAGCTGTTCCTGCAATGTTGCCTGTTCCTCAGGCTTTGCTGTTTTCGCCTTTTTTTGCAAGGTTTTTACCTGTTTTTTTGCAGCGTTCCATTCTTTTTTTGCAGCGTTGATTTTTTGGGAAATACTGTCCTTTTCCTCCTGATATGATTTCTTTGCATCGGAAAGTTTTTTCCGTGCAGAAGAAATCGAGCGGTTTGCCTCGCTTTTTGTATCGGTCAGATTAGTCTTTGCATCGGCAAGAGAATTTTTCAGGTCGCTTTCGTCAAAGGTGATCAATTTGTCGCCTTTTTTCACCGTATCGCCGACGGAGACATTTACTTTTTTGACAGTGATATTATTTACGGCAGCAGAAACAGTTTCAGAATCGCTGCTCGCTAATGTGCCTGTCGCACTGACAGAAGTGGTCAGATCCATTTTTTTCAGCTGTATCGTATTTTGCTTCTGAGAAGTTTTGTCAGAAGATTTCTTTCCGATAATATGCGGAACGATCAGGGCTGCCGCAATGATGATCACCAGAATGGCCAGTGCGGAAATACATAGTTTTTTGTGCCGTTTGATATATGCTGCCATAGTTTCCTCCATTTCATACACGCCGCTTTTTCGGACGAAGCGTTGGTTTGCTGTGTCTGTGCCATACAACAAATTTCTGCCTGCTCATCAACGCAGGCTTCCAGAGTGTGCTCGCAAATCTGCCTGATGAAAAGAGACATGTTTTTTGTTTTTGCAGTTTTTATCATATGGGGGAGATGTGATTAGAATTTGTAGGAAATGTGAAAAAAGTGTTATCACTGTTTGGAAAAGCCGGGCAGGACGACTCAACATAACCTAATCTAATCTTTCAAGGAGTTTAACGAAATCTCCCTTATCATTGTTTGGAAAAGCCGGCAGGACGACTCAACATAAGGTGAAAAAGAGAAAAAAAATTTACCAGTCGTGTGTTACACTGTAAGTCCAACTGATAGCAGCTGAAAATAAAATATTAAGGAGGAGACATATGAAAAAATATACTATTTATTCCGCACTGGTGTTGGCTTTATCTTTATGTATCACAATCTTTTCAGGGTGTTCTGGCAAACAGACGGATGACACGTCCGCAGGTTCCGAATTTGGATCTTCCGGTTCGGGATCTTCCGATATAGATTCCAGCGAAGACAAAGAGCCGGAGTATATCATCCCGGATGTTCTCGGCATGACTGTAAAAAAGGCAAAAAAAGTGCTGGATAAACAAGGGATATCGTATACGATCAAACAGGGGGGATATAGTGAACAGTATAAAAAAGGGAGGATATGCGAACAGTCCATTGTCGGGGAATCCAACAAAGATTCTGTAGAATTAACGAAGAGCAGAGGATTGGTGTACAGCACAGGAGATCTGTCAGGGATGAATTATAAAATGGCGGCAAAAAATGTTTTAAAGCCATTTAAAAAGAAGCTCAGATATACCTATTCGACTGAATATGGAAAGGGGCAGATTGTAAGGAGCGGATTTTCTAACAGGTCATATCTTAGCAAGGGAGATTCAGGAGAAGTTGTTATCAGCAATGGGCGTTACAATAAAAATAAAGTCAATGGCAGGGATATTTCTGTGGCAAAAAAACAGTTTCCGGGCGCAAAGATAACAATCACGTATAAATTCCATTCTGCCAGGCGCGGAAAGGTATTAAACTGTCACGTTGGCAATGCAGCCCAAAAGAACAATATTCCGGTATCGTTTGTCCTGAGCGATGGAATGAAAGTAAAGGTGCCAGATGTGACGGGGCTCTCTTATGAAAAAGCAGCAAAAAAACTGAAGAAAAAGGGGATACAGTGGCACACAGTATATTCTTATGACGGCAATGTTACGACAAGGCCGACTTCTGCCAACGGAAAGGTGCTTCGGCAGAATAAAAAGAGTTCGATCAATAAGAAAAATCCGATTACGCTGACGGTATTAAAACCGGCGCTTCTTATCATATCGATGCGGGTGAATGCAGGCGAGGATTATTACGATTCATTTTCCAATATGTCGATTAAGAATATATCAAATAAAGCGATTGCCTCAGCAAAAATCGTGTATTGCTATTATAATAGGGTGGGAGAAAAAATGGGGGAATATGAATATGATTATGTAGGACCGCTATACGATGCCAATTATAATGCAGATTATGATGCAGATGAAGATTTGTGCGAGATGACGATACCTGAAGGGCTTGAAGAGGCAGCAGCGATCAGGCCGGTATCTGCGGATGTGACGTTTATGGACAGAAGCCGTCAACACATTACCTATTCAGGAAATTATTGGTATACGCAGGGATTTGTCGGGAACGGACTTTATGATGATTGATCCGCGAAATAGAGCGGTATGCAAGGGCACCAGCGCAGGCGGTGCCCTTTTTATGAAATAGGAAATTGCAAGCCCTCTTTGGGAGAACTTTGAGACATAGTGGCGCTCTTTTTATGGAATAGGAAATTGCAAGCCCTTCTATAGGAGGGCTTTGAAATGTAGCAGTGCCCTTTTTACAGCAATTTTGGAAAATGTATGATAATGGAATAATTGATAGATCTGAATAGTAAATCCGCGGCTGTCTGAATATTAAATCTGCGACAAACTTGTAAACTTCGCCATCCCATGCTAAAATATAGAGGATATATTTTAAAATCAAACAGAGATGGCGGCAGTGTGAAAATGAAAAGCCACGCGGATATGTCCTTCCATGCGAATTATGCCTGCAATATGGGCGCGGTCAGCGGTGCGAATATAGTTTGCGATTGCGGGCGCAGTCAGCGGCGCGAATATAGTTTGCGATTGCGGGCGCGGTCAGCGGTGCGAATGTAGTCTGCGATTGCGGGCGCAGTCAGCGGTGCGAATATAGTTTGCAATATGGACATAATCCGTATTCGCTATTTGTAAAGAACCTTTGGTTCTGCGGAACGTTTACAAATAGCGAAGCTGTGCTTCACTTTTGGGGCAAGACGAGGAATCGCATTTACGAATCGTTCACTGCCCGCCTGCGCAAACGTTCCAGAATGGAGATCACTATGAATACACAGGAAATTCCTTATAAGATTTATCTGGAAGAGAGTGAGATGCCGGCGCATTGGTATAATGTGCGCGCTGATATGGAGAACAAGCCGGCGCCGCTCTTAAATCCGGAAACGTTAAAACCAATGACATTAGAAGAGTTAGAGCATGTTTTTTGTACGGAGCTGGCAAAACAGGAATTGGACGACACAACGCCGTATTTTGAGATTCCACAGGAGATCCGGGAGTTTTACAGGATGTACCGCCCATCGCCTTTAGTCAGGGCATATTGTCTGGAAAAGAAGCTGGATACGCCGGCAAAGATTTATTATAAATTCGAGGGGAATAATACCAGTGGGAGCCATAAGCTAAATTCGGCGATCGCGCAGGCCTACTATGCAAAAAAACAGGGACTAAAGGGCGTGACGACAGAGACTGGCGCCGGCCAGTGGGGAACGGCGCTTTCTATGGCATGTTCCTATTTTGACCTGGATTGCCGTGTATATATGGTAAAATGTTCCTATGAGCAGAAACCGTTCCGCCGGGAGGTTATGCGCACCTATGGCGCTGCAGTCACTCCTTCTCCGTCAGAGACGACAGAGGTTGGAAAGAAAATCCTGGCAGAGCATCCGGGCACGGCAGGAAGCTTAGGCTGTGCGATTTCAGAGGCAGTCGAGGCGGCAACCGCCACGGAGGGATACCGCTATGTGCTGGGAAGCGTTTTGTCGCAGGTATTGCTGCACCAGACAGTGATCGGTCTGGAGACAAAGGCTGCGCTGGATAAATATGAGATTGTGCCGGATATGATCATCGGCTGCGCCGGCGGCGGCTCGAATCTTGGCGGGCTGATCTCGCCATTTATGGGCGAAGTGCTCCGCGGCGAGAGAAATTATCAGATCATTGCAGTAGAACCGGTTTCCTGCCCAAGTCTTACCAGAGGAAAATATGCATATGATTTCTGTGATACAGGAAGGGTCTGCCCGCTTGCAAAGATGTATACGCTGGGAAGCGGATTTATCCCTTCGCCAAACCATGCGGGCGGGCTGCGTTATCACGGCATGAGTTCAGTATTGTCGCAGCTTTACCATGACGGGCTGATGGAGGCGCGCTCTGTGACGCAGACAGAGGTGTTCCAGGCAGCGCAGCAGTTTGCGCGCATTGAGGGGATTTTGCCGGCGCCGGAGAGCAGCCATGCGATCCGCGCTGCGATAGACGAGGCGTTGAAGTGTAAAGAAACCGGCGAAGAGAAGACGATTGTATTTGGGCTGACCGGAACCGGATATTTTGATATGTATGCATATCAGAGATTTAACGATGGCGAGATGACAGATTATGTCCCGACAGATGAAGATTTAAAACCGGGATTTGATTCTCTGCCGGCTCTTTAGGAGGATTGCAGATTGTTTGATATCGAGGAAGAATTAAAAAAACTTCCGGCAAAGCCCGGTGTATACCTGATGCATGATAAAAAGGATGCGATTATATACGTAGGAAAAGCAATCAGCCTGAAAAACCGCGTGAGGCAGTATTTTCAGAGCAGCCGCAGAGTATCGCCGAAGATTCAGCAGATGATATCCCACATCGATCATTTTGAGTATATTGTCACAGATTCCGAGGTGGAGGCGCTGGTTTTAGAAAATAATCTGATCAAAGAATATATGCCAAAATACAACACCATGTTAAAGGATGATAAGACATATCCGTTTATCCGGGCAACGGTGTATGAGGATTATCCGCGGCTGATCTACTGCAGGGAACAGAAGAAGGACAGGTCGCGCTATTTCGGGCCGTATACCAGCGCGGCGACGGCGAAGGCTGCGATTGAGATGGCGCAGAAAATTTACCACATCAGAACCTGCAGCCGGGTGCTCCCGAGAGACGAAGGCAAAGTGCGTCCGTGCTTAAATTATCATATCAAGCAGTGCGGCGCTCCATGCCAGGGGTTTGTCTCAAAGGAAACGTACCGGGAAAATTTTAATAAGGCGTTAAAGCTTTTGGAAGGAGATTATAAAGAAGTGATCTCCGTCCTGCAGGAGAAGATGGAAACGGCGGCGCAGCAGATGGAATTTGAGGATGCCGCAAATTACAGAGATTTGATAGAAAATGTCAAGAAAGTAGAGATTCGGCAGAAGATCACGGATTTTGGCGGGGTGGACAGAGATATTATCGCCGTGGCGTCAACTGCGTCAGAGGCGGTAGTACAGGTGTTTTTTGTGAGAGAGGGAAAGCTTATCGGCAGAGATCATTTTCATATGAACGGGATAGACAGAGATTCCGGTGAGGAATTGATCCAGTCATTTGTAAAGCAGTTTTATGCAGGAACACCTTTTATTCCGCGCGAAGTCATGGTAGAATATGAGATACAGGAAAAAGAGCTGATCGAAGAGTGGCTTACCGGACGGCGGGGCAGCAGAGTCAGCGTGATCGTCCCAAAGAAAGGGCAGAAGGAACGGCTGATGGAGCTTGCGCACCGGAATGCTGCGCTTGTGCTGGCACAGGACAGTGAGAAGATCCGCCGGGAGGAGGAGCGCACGGCGGGAGCCGTTGCACAGATCTGCAGCTGGATTGGGCTGACCGGGGCGTCAAGGATTGAATCGTACGATATCTCGAATATTAACGGCTTTCAGTCTGTCGGCTCTATGGTTGTTTTTGAGGATGGCAAGCCAAAGAAAAGCGATTACCGCAAATTCCGGATACAGACTGTGCAGGGACCGGATGATTATGCCAGTATGGAGGAAGTTCTGACCAGACGGTTCCGACATGGGTTGGAAGAACGTGCTGAAATAGAAAAAAAAGACTGGAATGAAACGCTGGGCAGCTTTACCCGGTTTCCGGACCTGATCATGATGGACGGCGGCAAAGGACAGGTTCATGTGGCGGAGAAAGTGTTAGCGTCGCTGGGGCTTGAGATTCCTGTCTGCGGAATGGTTAAGGACGACAGGCACCGGACGAGAGGGCTTTATTATCAGAACCGGGAGCAGCCGGTCGAGACGGGAAGCGAAGGGTTTTATCTGATGACAAGGATCCAGGATGAAGTCCACCGGTTTGCGATTGAGTATCACCGTTCGCTCAGGAGCAAAGCGCAGGTAAAATCCATCCTGGATGATATACCGGGGATTGGACAGAAGCGGAGAAAAGCGCTGATGCGTTACTTCCAGTCGCTTGAGCGCATACGGGAGGCGTCAGTGGAAGAACTTTCCCGGGTTGATGCGATGAATGAGCGCGCTGCGGAAAATGTGTACCGGTTTTTTCATCCGGAGCACACTGGCAGCAGTGAAAGATAAATGATCAAGGGAGGTTGTTATGAAACAGGAAAGTCATTATGTACTTTTAAAAGATTTGATCGCAAAGATGAATCTGGAAAATTGTACCCCGGAGGTTTCCGTGGACAGTATCAAGATTACGCAGACGGGGATCAACCGTCCGGCGCTTCAGCTTGCGGGATATTTTGATTATTTTGATTCCGGCAGGGTTCAGATTATCGGCCATGTGGAGCATACCTATATGCAGCAGAAAGGGATGGATCACAGCGTGGCAATGATAAAACGGATCATGGCGGGAAGCGAGGGCTCGCCAAAACCGCCGTGTATCGTATTCTGCCGTACTATTACAGTTGAGGATGAGATCATCCGCGCGGCAAGTGAGTACCAGGTGCCGATCCTGCGGAGCCAGCAGGCGACGTCGGATTTTATGGCGGACGTGATTCGTTTTCTGAATGTCGAGCTGGCGCCGCGCTGTTCTGTGCACGGCGTTCTGGTTGATATTTACGGCGAGGGTATCCTGATCATGGGCGAGAGCGGAATCGGCAAATCTGAGGTTGCGCTGGAGCTGATCCACAGAGGACACCGTCTGGTATCCGATGATGTAGTGGAGATCAAGCGTGTCAGCGATACTTCCCTGATCGGAACGGCGCCGGACATTACCAGGCATTTTATCGAGCTGCGCGGTATCGGGATTATCAATGCAAAAGCGCTGTTCGGCGTAGAAAGCGTAAAAAATGAACAGGAGATCGATCTCGTCATTAAACTGGAGGAATATAATAAAGAACAGGAATATGACAGGCTGGGGCTGGAGGAACAGAGTATCGAGTTCCTTGGGAATAAAGTTGTCTGTCATTCCGTGCCGATCCGGCCGGGAAGAAATACGGCGGTGATCTGTGAGTCGGCGGCGGTCAACCACAGGCAGAAAAAGATGGGATATAATGCAGCACTGGAATTATATAACCGTGTTACAAGCAATATGGCGGGTAATTCAGACAACGACTAAGAGGAAAAGGAGAGGTATGTATGAAATTTGTGACAGCAGATGAATTGAAAACAGGAATGAGGCTGGCAAAGCCAATCTATAATAAAATAGGGGTTATGCTCTATGAGAGAAATTCCAAACTTACCAGCCAGGGTATTGTCAGCGTTAAAAATTTTGGACTGATTGGCGTTTATATTCTGGAGCCGGCAGAGCCTGTGCCGCCGATGACAGAGGACGACATTGCATTCGAACGGTTTCAGGCGATGTCTATTTTTACGATCAAAGATATCCTGGACGCTGTTTCAGGGCAAAAGGAGGCCGGTGAGTTATATCCGTTTGCCAATCAGGTGATCAAAAATTACGGAACGCTGCACCATAAGATTAATTTTGTACAGAATCTGAGGAGTTCCGAAGACTATACTTACAAACATGCGCTTAATACATCAATCCTCTGCGCGCTGATGACGAAAAGATTAAAAATGGATTTTAAGGAACAGTTAGACGTTGTTGTGGCAGGAATCCTTTATGATATCGGAAGCCTTATGATTCCGCCGGCATTGCGCAAAAAGAAGAGCGGCGACCTGACAGAAGAGGAAAAGGAACAGATCAATTCCTACCATATGGCGGGCTACCAGATCTTGAGCAAAGATTATGACCTGGATCCGAGCGTGAGGAGGATCGCCTCCGTGACGCTGCACCATCTCTACAATATAAAAGAAGATGGGGAAGATTACTCGGATAAAAAGATACTGGGGGTTGAGGTCTTAAAAGTGGCTGATGTTTTTGACAATATGACAGCGATGAAATTCGGCGAGGAACCGCTTTCTGAAATTATGGCGCTGCGCTATCTTCTCGATGAAAGCAATGGGTTTGACCAGTCGGTTGTAAAAGCGCTGATCGACAGCGTTAATTTCCTGCAGCCGGGCGTCTGCGTCGAGCTGAGCAACGGCGACAAAGGCTTAGTCATCACGGAGGGGGCTGTTAATGTGCTGGAACCGTTTATCCTTTCCTTCCGCGACAACCAGATCTTAAATATGGCAGATAAACATATTGCGGAAGAAGTGCAGATTGTGGATATCATGAAGACGATGGATAACCGCCATGTGATTGACAGGGATCTTTTGGAAAAATATACAGGCGAGACAGTCCATATCGGGGAGAGCAGGACAGAAAAGCATTATTGATGTTTTTTTTACAGGAAATGGGGGCAGTATGTATATTATTGTTGGACTGGGAAACCCAGAACGCAAGTATGACGGCACACGGCATAATATCGGGTTTTCGGCGATCACGGCGCTTGCGGACGCCTGTCATATTTCCGTAGATACGAGAAAACATAAAGCCCTGATTGGGAAAGGGATGATCGGCGGTCAGAAAGTGATACTGGCGCAGCCGCTGACGTATATGAATTTAAGCGGCGAGAGCGTCCGGGAACTGGCGGATTATTATAAGATCGATCCGGCAGAGGAGCTGATCGTGATCTATGATGATGTTAATCTGGAGACGGGACGGCTGCGCATCCGTGCAAAGGGAAGCGCAGGCGGGCATAATGGCATAAAAAATATTATTGCCCATCTCGGAGGCCAGGAGTTTTACCGAATCCGCATCGGCGTAGGGCAGAAGCCTGCCGGTTGGGATTTAGCGGATTATGTTTTGGGAAGATTTCCCAGAGAAGAAGAACCCGCCGTCAGGGAGGCCTTGGAAAAGACGGTTCAGGCGTGCGAGGTGATTTTGACAGAAAATATCCAGACAGCGATGAACCGTTTTAATTCATAAATAAACAGGAAAGGTAGTTGCTGATAATGGAGACGATGTTGGCACCGTTACAGGAGATAAATGCTTACCGCAGTGCAAGAGAATGTATAAAACGGGGCAGGATGCCGGTACATATTTCCGGCTGCATGACGTCCCAGAAAGTACATTTTATCTATGGGCTGGCGCAGGGAAATCCCTGGAATGTTATCATAACGCAAAATGAAATAAAGGCAAGAGAAGTGGCAGAAGATTATCGCATGTTTGACCGGGAAGTGTTATACTTTCCGGCAAAGGATGTGATTTTTTATAGTGCAGATATCCATGGGGCGGCGATTACCGTGGAGAGGCTGAAAGTAGTTGAAGCGCTTCTTGCGGGGCGCGGCGGGACGATTGTCACAACGATGGACGCCGGCATGGAACAGCTTTTGTCGCTGTCTGTATACCGCGACGCGGTGTTTACAGTAAGGGAAGGGGACACCCTTATCCTGGAAGGGCTGGGCGGACGTCTGGTTGACTTGGGTTACAAGAGGGAACAGCAGGCAGAACGTCCGGGCGATTTCTCGATCCGGGGCGGGATTATAGATATTTTTCCTATTACGTCGGAGTGTCCTTACCGGATAGAATTATGGGGGGACGAGATTGACACGATTCGTTCCTTTGATGCGGAAAGCCAGCGCTCGATTGAGAGGATTTCGGAGCTGGATATTTTTCCGGCGTCGGAATTTATTGTGACAGAGAGCGAGATAAAAAAAGCGTTAAAGGAGATGGAAAAAGACAGGAAAAAGCTGTCGGAACGATTTCAGAAAGAAAAGAACCAGGAAGGGCTGAGCCGCCTGACAGAAATGCTGCAATCGGTAAAAGGGGATTATGAAGGATATGGCGACAGAACCCGGTTGGAAAGTTTCCTGCCTTATTTTGAGGTTTCCGT
Source organism: uncultured Lachnospiraceae bacterium (assembly GCA_947589455.1). Taxonomy (GTDB): domain Bacteria; phylum Bacillota; class Clostridia; order Lachnospirales; family Lachnospiraceae; genus Butyribacter. The sequence goes on from CANQCD010000005.1 coordinate 22,153, forward strand.
GGGATCTCTGTTTGATTATTTTGACCGGGAAGAGACTCTGTTTTTTGTGGATGAGCCGGCCAGATGTATTGAGAAGATGGAGGCGGTAGAGACTGAGTTTCAGGAGAGCATGAAAGGGCGCCTGGAAAAAGGGTATATCCTGCCGGGACAGATGGAGATGCTATATCCTGCCGAGACGGTCGCTGCCCTCTTGCAGGGCAGGCGGACGGTATATCTGACAATGTTAGACACCCTGCCGGGACAGACGGCGGCGGAAAACTTTCATCTGCAGGTACAGCCTGTCGGCTCGTACAACCGCCATTTTGAGCTTCTGGTAGAAGATATCAGGAAATGGCGCCGGGACGGATACCGCATCCTACTCCTGTCCGGTTCGCGTACAAGAGCCGGGCGCATGAGCCGGGATCTGCAGGAATATGATATCCCTGCTTTTTATAAAGAAAAGCTGGATGTGGCGCTAGAGCCGGGGATGGTGCTTACCTCATACGGTTTTATGAAGCAGGGGTTTGCCTATGCCACTGCAAAGTTTATTGTCGTGACAGAGGGAGATATTTTTGGCGCAAAGGTCAAGACAAAGCGAAAAAAACGGAAACAGTATTCCGGCGGCGCGATCCAGAGCTTCCACGAGTTGAATATCGGCGATTACGTAGTGCACGAGAACCATGGGCTGGGAATCTACCGTGGGATTGAAAAACTCCAGGTGGAAAATACGGCAAAGGACTATATCAAGATAGAGTACGGTGACGGCGGCAACCTGTATGTACCGGCGTCCGGGCTGGATGTATTGCAGAAATATGCGGGGCGCGATGCCAAAAAGCCGAAATTAAATAAGCTGAATACAACAGAGTGGAAGAAGACCAGGTCAAAAACGAAAGCGGCGGTGGAGGAGGTCGCAAAAGAATTGGTTCTGCTCTATGCCAGAAGACAGGAACAGGAGGGATTTTGCTTTTCAAAGGATACTGTCTGGCAGAATGAGTTTGAAGAATTGTTTCCATTTGAGGAGACGCAGGATCAGCTCCGTGCGATCGAGGAGACGAAGCGAGACATGGAGAGTCCCAAGATTATGGATCGCCTGATCTGCGGCGATGTGGGCTATGGCAAGACAGAGATTGCGATCCGCGCCGCTTTCAAAGCGGTCAATGACGGCAAGCAGGTTGCGTTTCTTGTCCCGACAACGATTCTGGCACAGCAGCACTATAACACGATCCGCGAAAGGCTGGGAGATTTTCCGGTCACTGTGGAAATGCTTTCCCGGTTCCGCACGCCGGCACAGCAGAAAAAAACGCTGGAGCTTTTACGGAAAGGGCAGTTAGATATCGTGATTGGAACGCACCGCCTTCTCTCGGCGGATGTTAAGTTTCACGATCTGGGGCTTCTGGTCATAGATGAGGAACAGCGGTTTGGCGTGACGCACAAAGAAAAGATCAAACAGATGAAAGGCAATGTAGACGCCCTGACTCTCAGTGCGACTCCGATTCCGAGAACGCTCCATATGAGCCTGGCGGGAATCCGCGATATGAGCGTGCTGGAAGAACCTCCGGTAGACCGCCTTCCCATTCAGACTTTTGTTATGGAACACAATAACGAGATTATCAGGGAGGCGATCAACAGGGAGATTGCAAGAGGCGGCCAGATATATTATGTTTATAACAGAGTGGAAAATATTGAGGAAGTGGCGGCCGGAGTTTCGCGGCTGGTGCCGGAAGCCGAGATAGCGTTTGCGCATGGGCGGATGGGCGAGCGTCAGTTAGAAAATATTATGATGTCGTTTATTGCCGGCGACATTGATGTTTTGGTGGCCACGACGATCATTGAAACCGGGCTGGACATTTCCAACGTCAATACGATCATTATTGACAATGCAGATAAGATGGGGCTGGCGCAGCTCTATCAGCTCCGCGGCAGGGTGGGACGTTCTAACCGCACTGCCTATGCGTTTCTGATGTATCAGAAAAACCGGATGTTAAAAGAAGAGGCTGAGAAAAGGCTTGCCGCTATCCGGGAATATACGGAGCTTGGGTCGGGCATCCGCATAGCCATGCGGGATTTGGAGATCCGGGGAGCGGGCAATCTGCTGGGAGAGGCGCAGTCAGGGCATATGGAAGCTGTCGGTTACGATCTATACTGCAAAATGTTAAACGAGGCTGTCCGCACCCTGAAGGGGGAGAAAACGGAAAGCGAAGAGTTTGAGACGTCGGTTGACCTGCAGGTAGACGCGCTGATCCCGGCAACATACATTCCGAGTGAATTTCAAAAACTTGATATGTATAAAAGGATCGCGGGGATTGAAAATGTCGGGGAATACCGGGATATGCAGGAAGAACTGCAAGATCGCTTCGGGGATATCCCGCAGGCGGCGGAAAATCTTTTGCGCATTGCGCTGTTAAAGGCGTCGGCGCACCATGCGAGGATTACGCAGGTTGTCCAAAAGATTGATGGCATCCGATTTTTCCTGTATGAAAAGGTAGTCGTCAGCCCGGTAAAGGCGACGGAACTTTTACAGAATTTTAAGGGGAAATTAAAGTATGTCCAGGGAGAAAATCCTTATTTCCTCTATATGATCAAAGAGAACAAGGCGACGGAGGTTTTTTCTGTATACCGTTTTAAGGGAAAGGAACAGCCGCCGGTCAAGATTTCACAGGCGGACGAGATTTTTCGGATTACAGAAAATGTGATCCGCGGAATAGGAGAACTATATGATTAAATTAAAAAGGATATTTGTTGTGATGGCGGCTGCGCTCTTAGCGGGAAGCGTGACAGGATGCAGCGGAAAGATAAACACCGGGAATGCAAAACCGGATAACGGAGAATTGACAGACAAGTCTGTTGTGATTGCCGTGGGAGACATGGAGGTGAAATATAGCGAAGCGCTGAATTACTGTTATCTTTTGAAGCGGCAGTACGATGGCAATTTTGGCAAAAAGCTTTGGAAATACGGCATAGGCGATGGGAAAAAGATTGATGATGAGGCAAAGGAAGAGATTGTCAATATGGTCACGCAGATCAAAGTGATCTGCCATACGGCGGAAAAAGAAGAGATCGCCCTGACAAATGACGAGAAGGACGAGGCGCTTTCTGCGGCGGAGGACGTCATGTCGGAGGCGACGGCTGGCGAAAAGAAAAAATATATTCTCAGCGTACAGGGATTAAGCGAGTTATATCAGGAAAATATGCTTGCAAATAAGATGTTTTATATTGCGACAGATGAAGCGGATACGGAGATTAGCGACGAGGAGGCCAGACAGGTAAAAATACAGTATATCAAGGTGATCACTGAGGGGACGCTTCCCAATGGGACGGAAGTCCATCTGTCCGGCCAGGAGAAAAAGACCGCGGCTGCAAAGCTGGAGAAACTGCGGAAGGAAGCTGCCAAGTCAGGAGATTTCCTCGATCTGGCAAAGAAAAATTCGGATAGCGACACATATGAACTTACGATAGGAAGCGATTCAACCGATATAGGTAGTGAGGCGGTGCGCGCAGCGTTCGGGCTGAAGAAAGGGAAGATCAGCCATGTGATAGAAGACGCCGGCGCATATTATCTGGTTCTGTGCCTGGATGATTTTGATGATGAGGCGACGTACAAAAAGAAAGAGGCGATCATAGAAGAACGTCAGACGAAAATGTTCCAACAGAAATATGCCTCCTGGCTGGGAGATAATGACGTCAGGATCAGCAAATCATTTTGGCGGGAGTTTTCTCTTGCCGATTAAAAAATATTTACAGAAACCGCTTCATTTGATATACTGAAACAGTATCGGGGGCGGAGATGTTACATTTGATGAAGGGATGGTGATGTCGTGAAGGCAGAACATGTAAATCCGTTTATTATATCGGTTTGTAAGATTATGAAAGATATGTGTATGCTTGATCTGAAGATAGGAAAACCCAATATGACAAAGGGCTCTTATCCAAGTGATGCTTCTATTATAAAACTGGGGTTGGTCGGATCCCTGACAGGGCAGGTGGTCCTGAATATTTCACAGCAGGCGGCGCTGGACATCGTTTCCAAGATGGTGATGATGCCGGTTCAGACGATTGATGAGATGGGTCAGAGCGCGATTTCCGAGCTAGGAAATATGATCGCTGGGAATGCGGCGACAGTCTTTGCAAACAATAATATTCTGATTGATATTACAACGCCAAGTTATTGTCTGGGAAAGGAGTATAAGCCGGACGTTCCTGAAATGTTCAGCGTGCCGTTTAGCAGTGACTCAGGGGAGTTGTCGGTTGACGTTTTTATCAATGAATAGTCCGGCGGACTGTTTTGCAGTGTGGCGCATGGCGGAGAGGGCAATGCGGCAAAATACATTGTGGCAGAAGGCTTCTGGCAAGTAGTATAAAAGGCAAAAGACAGGGCGGGGACTGCCCCGATTAGAGCCTGCGGAGATAGCAGATTGCAAGGCCGGTGAAGCAGGAAGACCATTGGCTTTTGACGATGGGTGGTTTGCCAATGGATCAATATACATAGGGCGGCTGGTGTGGGAGAAAAGGGAGACAGATGGAAAAAGAGGGATGAAACGTCCCTCTTTTCGCAATGTTACGGCAGGAAAGGGGACAGTGATGGCAGGTTATAAGAGATACCGCAAAGAAGATCCTGTGTCATATTCTTTAGGAATAACATTGACTTTTGAGCTGTTAAGGTATAAAACAGAATATGTGACCAGAGTTTTTGTCCATTCCGGCATGAAGCAGGGGGATACGCTTGACAGGCTGGAGTCGCTTTGCAGGCAGGCCGGTGTGGAAATGGTATATACAGACAAGATTTTTCATGTTTTGTCCCAGAAAGAAAATTGCTATGTGATAGGTGAATTTCAGAAGTTTCAGGGGGAACTGGACAGGGAGGCATCCCATGTTATCCTTGTAAATCCATCGAATGCGGGCAATCTGGGAACCATTATGCGGAGTGGGCTTGGCTTTGGACTAAACCAGCTGGCGGTCATCCGGCCAGCTGTGGACGCGTTTGACCCGAAAGTGGTGCGCGCGTCGATGGGAGCTGTCTTTTCAACACAGTTTCGGTATTTTGAAAGCTTCGCGCAATATCTTGATGAGTTTGGCAAGCGGGAGCTGTATCCGTTTATGCTGGATGCGGAAAAAAGATTGCAGGAGATTCAGCCGCAGGGGGTATTCTCCCTGATCTTTGGAAATGAGGCGACAGGGCTTCCGGCAGAATTTGCAGAGGTTGGAACCAGCGTGGTCATTCCGCATACAGAGCGGATTGACAGCCTGAACCTGCCGATCGCGGCAAGTATTGCGATGTATGAGGCGACAAAAAATCATTTTTTCAGGTAGCCTGCGAAACAGTCAAAAACTGTAACATATTGTGCAAAGCCGCATGATATGCGTATCAAAGATAAAAATTTTGCGGTTATCTGAAAAGAATTTTTAGCAGAAAGGAAGCGGAATAGACAATGGCAAAAATTGATATTATCTCAGGTTTTTTGGGAGCAGGGAAAACAACATTGATCAAAAAGCTGATTGCAGAAGCTTTTTCTGGGGAAAAACTTGTGCTGATCGAAAATGAATTTGGAGAAATCGGCATTGACGGCGGATTTTTGAAAGAGTCCGGCATTCAGATCACAGAGATGAACTCTGGATGTATCTGCTGTTCCCTGGTAGGGGATTTTGGCGAGGCGCTGAAAGAGGTGCTTGAAAAATATTCGCCGGACAGGGTGATCATTGAGCCGTCCGGGGTAGGGAAGCTTTCTGATGTGATCAAAGCGGTTAAGGAGATTGGGGACAGCGTGACGATCAACAGTACCGCGACAGTGGCGGATGCTTCTAAATGTAAGATGTATATGAAAAATTATGGTGAGTTTTACAATAATCAGATTGAGTATGCCGGAACTGTTATTTTGAGCCGTACGCAGAATGTTTCTGCAGAAAAGCTGGACGCCTGCCTGAAGCTGATTCGGGAGAAAAATGCGGAAGCCTCTGTGATCACGACTCCGTGGGATGAGATCAAGGGAGAAAACATTTTAGAGGCGATGGAAAAAGTCAATTCTCTGGAAAAAGAACTTTTGGAAGAGCATCACCACGACCACGAGGGACACAGTCATGATGAGTGCTGCCACCACGACCACGAGGGACACGGTCATGACGAACACTGTCACCACGACCATGACGGACACGGTCATGACGAGCACTGCCACCACGACCATGACGGACACGGTCATGACGAGTGCTGCCATCACGACCACGACGGACATGACCACCAGGATGGAGAGTGCGGCTGCGGGCATCACCATGGGCACGGCCATCACCATGCAGATGAGGTATTTAGCAGTATAGGCATAGAGACGGCGCATAAATTTAGTGAGAACGAGCTAAAAGAGATTGTCGGCGCGCTGGCGTCTGGCGGGGGATACGGAGAAATCCTGCGCGCAAAAGGGATTGTCGCGGCAGAAGAGGGCGAGTGGTTTCACTTTGACCTGGTGCCGGAGGAGACAGAGATACGCCGGGGCGCCGCTGACTTTACGGGGCGCGTCTGTGTGATCGGCGCAGAGCTAAAAGAGGATAAGATCAGAGAACTGTTTCATACAGCATAGCAGGACGCCGGGGCAAAAGGTGTTTGGAAGCCCCCAACTCATCAGAAATGGAGACGGATATGTTAGGAAAAAAGAAAGAAGAGATGATGGTATACGTCATCATGGGATTTCTGGAGGCAGGAAAAACCTCCCTGATCCGGGATTTAATGGAAGATGAATTATTTGACGAGACAATGCAGACGCTTTTGATTGCCTGCGAAGAAGGGGAGGAAGAGTATAGCAAAGAGTTATTGGATCGGACAAAGACAGCCTGTGAAATAATAGAGGACGAGGAATCGTTTCATGGTGCGACGATCTCAAAATGGATGGAACAATATCATCCAGACCGCATGATCATTGAATATAATGGGATGTGGACGACGATGCATATACCGGAGCTTTACGATGAATTAGAAGAGAGATTTCCAGACAAAGAGATCTTTTTTCAGACGATTGCCGTCGTCAATGACGAGACGTTTTCCCTCTATATGAAAAATATGCCATCCATGATGACAGAACATTTCCGTATCGCAGAGCTGGTCATTGTGAACCGCTGTACTCTAAATACCAGCAAAATGGCTGTCAGGGGGAGCGTCCGTTCCGTAAATCCAAGGGCGCAGATCGTATATGAGTCAGAAGATGAAGCGTTTTATGAGATGAAAGAAGAGATGCCGTTTGATGTCAATGCAGAAGTGATCGAGGTATCGCCGGACGATTTCGGTTTATGGTATATTGATATGATAGATTCACCGGAAACCTATACCGGAAAAACAATCAAGATTGCCGGCGTTATCCAGAAGCCTCCGGGACTGCCGAAAGGTTTTGCGATTTTCGGGCGTTACGCCATGACCTGCTGTGCAGATGATATCCAATATATGGGCTTTTTATGCAAGGCGGACGACTGGTCGCCGTATAAAAACAAACAGTATGTGACAGTGACTGCCCGGTTGGAGTACAAATACATGAAAGAATACGGCGAGGAAGGGCCAGTCTTTTATGCGGAAGAAGTAGAGCCGGCAGAAACACCGAAAGAGGAGCTGGTATATTTTAATTAGAAGCCGGATAGTGCCTCAGAAGCCAATTCGCAACGCCATCGTCTTCATTACATGCAATGATGCCGGTGGCGATTTCTTTTAGTCCGGGCGCGGCGTTTTCTACGGCATAACATTCGTCGGCGGCAAGAAACATCTCCCTGTCGTTGATGCCGTCGCCGAAGACGATTACTTTATCGCAGCCGAGATACTCTTTCAACTGCTGCATGGCGTGAGCTTTTGTCGCCTGTTTTGGCAAAATCTCCAGCCACCATTCGCCGGAATAGATATCTTTTCCAAAGATACAGTGGAACGTCTCTTTATATTTTTCGTAGATAGGAAGAAGATTCTCATATTGTTCAATACAGGTAAAATAAAAGATGTCGCCGTCTTCTAATTGTCGGGAGGAAGGAACCTGGCGGTGACGCGGATCGCCGGGTCTGTGCAGCAGGAAATCGCTCAGTCCGGAATACAGGTTGTGGAGCGGTTCATAAGAAAATTGTTCCACCCCTTCGATAAAGGCGTAGACGAGAGGCTTTATCTGTGCTTCCCGCAGCGCTGCGGCGATGTCATGCGCTTCCTGTGCAGTAAAAAAGTTCGACAGGCTGATTTTTCCCGTTGCAAGATCTATCATAAAAGCGCCGTTGTATACGATCACGGGGAGCTTCGGAAGAAGACCCTCCGTTGTCTGGACTGCAGTGATATGGGAGCGCGCTGTTGCGTAGGTAAACAGCATCCCCCGACCGGACAGTCGGTTGATCGTCTCTGCGCTGTAGGCTGATATTTTTTCATTGCGGTGGAGCAGCGTTCCGTCCAGATCAGAGATGTACAGTGTCTTTTCCATGAAAACCTCCAGTTTTTCGATGCGGCGTAAAACAGAGCCTGCCAGATATGCCATAACGTATCGTATTTTTCACATTCGTATTGTAGCATCTTTCCTATTTCATTTCAACCGGACTTTCCCAGCGTACATTTGCTTTTTTAGTTTTTATAGCTTTCCGGCGTATATTTATTTTTTTTAGTTTTCCGGCTTACATTCACTTTTTTAGCTTTCTCAGCGTACATTTGCGTTTTTAGGTTTCCGGCTTATATTTGTTTTTTACCGAAACGAATCTCTGCCATAGAGAACAAGAGCAGAATGTAAAAATAAAATGGGAACAAAATTCGGAATTTATTTTTCATTGACTGGAAAGAAGGGGGATGATAGAATAAACATATTGTAGGTATTTTCTGGCAATAGAAACTGACAAAAACAACAGGAGCAAAAATAACAGGAGGTTTTTTATGGCAAGGTTTACATTACCAAGAGATTTGTATCACGGAAAGGGATCGCTGGAAGCGTTAAAGGATTTTCAGGGAAAGAAAGCGATTATTTGTGTAGGCGGCGGTTCTATGAAGAGGAACGGTTTTCTGGACAAAGCGGTTTCCTATTTAGAGCAGGCAGGCATGGAAGTAAAATTATTTGAAGGGATTGAGCCGGATCCGTCTGTAGAGACCGTTATGCGCGGCGCAGATGTGATGTCCGAGTTCCAGCCGGACTGGATCGTTGCAATGGGCGGCGGTTCGCCGATTGATGCGGCAAAGGCGATGTGGATCAAATATGAGTATCCCGATACTACGTTTGAAGATATGTGTAAGGTGTTCGGACTTCCGAAACTCCGTACAAAAGCGCATTTTTGCGCAATCCCGTCTACATCGGGAACAGCGACAGAGGTTACTGCATTTTCAATCATTACAGATTATCAGAAGGGAATCAAATATCCGATTGCAGATTTCGAGATCACTCCGGACGTTGCGATCGTTGATTCCGATTTGGCGGAGACAATGCCTGCGAAGCTGGCGGCGCACACCGGCATGGATGCGATGACACATGCGATCGAGGCCTATGTATCTACTGCAAATTGCAACTATACAGATCCTCTGGCGCTTCATGCGATCAAGATGATCAAGGCAAATCTGGTCAATTCTTTTCAGGGAGATATGGCGGCAAGGGCGCCGATGCATGACGCACAGTGTCTTGCAGGAATGGCATTTTCCAATGCGCTGCTTGGAATCGTACATTCTATGGCACATAAGACAGGAGCTGCATTCAGCGGCGGACATATCATCCATGGCGCGGCAAACGCAATGTACCTTCCAAAGGTAATTCGTTTCAACAGCAAGGATGCTACGGCAAAGAAACGTTATGCAGAGATTGCTGATTTTATCTGTCTGGGCGGAAACACAGAGGATGAGAAAGTAGATTTGCTGATCCAATTCCTCCGCAAGATGAATGACGACCTGAAGATTCCTCAGTCTATCAAGAATTACGGCGAGGGCGGAGTGATCGCCGACGAGCCGATGGTACCAGAGACCGAATTTTTAGAAAAACTGTCTGATATTGCGGCAAATGCGCTGTTAGACGCCTGCACAGGCTCTAATCCGCGCCAGCCTTCACAGGAAGAGATGGAGAAACTGCTGAAATGCTGCTATTATGATACAGAGGTAGACTTTTAATCACAGTAGCTGCTGTGCGGAGCGCTGTGTGCCGGCCGAAGCGATTCCTAAAACCTGATCGCCCAAGGCATGGCAGTGTGCCGGCGGCATACGTCTGGCGCCGGTCGAAGCGGAGCGCAGACCAAATACCCCGCCTTTTGAGGCGAATAAACGGAAGGCAAGTGAAATCGCGCCTCGCAGCTTGCTGCGGAGTATTTGGCTATCTCAACTCTTTTCCACTTGTAAAATCTTAAAAAGTGTATTAGAATGAGAATATTAAAAGATAAAGGAGGAATAATACTATGGCATATGTAATTAGTGATGATTGCGTTAGTTGCGGCGCATGTGCAGGCGGCTGCCCGGTAGGAGCTATTTCTGAGGGCGCTTCCCATTATGAAATTGATGCAGAGACTTGCATTAGCTGTGGCGCATGTGCAGGAACTTGCCCATCAGGTGCAATTTCAGAGGGCTGATGAGAATACTCATTTGCAGATTGACAGGGCTGCCGGTTTGGCTTTGGAGCAATCCAGGTCACCCACGGTGGCTTTTTCAATGCATCGTTGTAAAAGTTTATATAAGAATGCGGCGCATCAGAGCGATTTTCCCAACTGCTTTCCTGGCGGTACAATAACAGGGAAAGCGCCAGTGGACGCTTGCGTGCGCTGGCATTTGACGAGTATCCCCATCGAGACGATAGTCAAGATGGTACAATAGATACAGGGAACATGGGCGTTTTACAGGTTACTTCAATAAAAGGAGGAATGAACAATGGCAGCAACAGTTGCAAAAGATATGGTGATTGGCGACATGCTTCAGATTGATCCGGGGATTGCGGCGATTTTAATGGCATCCGGTATGCACTGCGTCGGCTGTCCTTCTGCACAGGGGGAGACGTTAGAGGAAGCAGCCATCGTACATGGACTGGATTCCGGGGAACTGGTCGATACAGTGAATGCTTACCTCGCTAAAAAATAGTGGTTGTTTACAGAGGCCGGCGGCATTGCGGACAGCTTTTCCGGATGCCGTCCGGACAATACAGACAAGAAAAAGGGCAAAAACCGCGTTTTGCCCTTGCACTCCACTATATTTCAAAGCCCTTTAAATTTCATTCTCTCATTTTCTATAGGAATGTTTTAGGAGGGCTTGCAATTTCCTATCCCATAAAAAACAGAAGGTCTGACCTATGCCGGACCTTCTGCGTATTATCTTTAAAGTTTTGCCAGGACAGAGATGGCATTTCCCGCGATCACAGGGGTAAAGTGCTCCTCAAAATAGTGCTGCCTTGCCCCGGTGTTTTTCACAGGCGCTCCATATTCATATAAAAGATTTGATAGCTTGCCAAATTCTTCCGGCGTTTGCCGGCTTCGCTGCATCACGAGATAATAAACGCCCTGTGAAGCGTCCTTATACAGGGTATTGTCGCCCTGGTACAAAGGGCTGATCTGGCAGGCGAGCATAGACACGTCGTCCAGGCTCTGGAAAGAAAATATCATGACAGGTTTCGAGGAGGAATTTGTCTCCGACGTTTTTGGACGCGGCTCCATACCTAATACTTCCGGCAGGGAAATAAAATCTGCTTCTTCCGTATCAGGAGAGAACGGTTTTGTAAAATCATATGGTTCGGGATATTCCACATCAGGCAAAATCCAGGTCGTCTCATCGGAATCGCCGTCCATTTCTTTATGATACATCCCGGCGTGCTCTTCGTTGCCGTCATACAAATAAGAATCGTCAAGATCCGGATCCTCCAAATCTTCCCATTCGTCAGATTCTGTAAAGGAAGAAAAACGCGTGTCAAGCTCATCCGGTTCTTCGATCTTTGTCATTACCAGTATTAATGCCTCCGGCAGTAAAGGAATTGCTTCTATCATAAGCGGAAGGTCATCTGCATCAAAACCAAATTCATAGGAAGCCTGCTGCATTAAATCCCGAAACAATGCCTTTGCTTTAGCGGTACCATAAGCAAGCTCCGCAATGCCGATTTCACGGTCTGAGAGATCCTGTTGGTTTAGGGTGCATCGAATTTGTCTGTCATTGATTTTTTCAATCCGCATAAGCTCACTTCCTTTCTTATCGGATCCGGATGTCCTGTACCGGAATCCTGTAATTTATGAAATCCCATGGACTGGGAATCATATGCAGATAGAAAGAATCCATTTGGGCTGTTGTAAAAACGCCGATGGCGGCAGCCATGAAAATAATAGATTCTTCTATGTAAATTATATGTTAATACAAAAGTAAAGTCAATCTATAACTTGTCTGGAATTGATTGGGAATGCGTTATTTTTTGATATGATTCCTGTCTCGTCATTCTGTCCGGTGCGTCTGCCATTTTTAGATTGGCTGCGGACAGGAAGACTGCTTTTTTCAACTTATAGCTTTGGTTAAATGCGAAAAAATCATACTAGAAGAATTTGCGTTTTTTGGTCATTATTTTAGATTGTGTTTTAATTGTGAAAAAAGGAAGGCTCTGGATATTTTTTTCACAAAAATAAAAAAGTTTTTCCAACAATTTACCAATAGTTTTTTCCAAACGTCCTGTCATATAATACATTCAGCGAAAACGAATCTGGCAGGAAAGGAGGTGGGCTAGGATTGTCAGACACGGCAGGCAGCTGTTTTGTCTCAGAACTTTTTGAAACGCATAACAGGTTATCAAGAGATTCGTATATCGCCGGCTGGTGAAGGGAGGACAGGAGAGCAGGGACAATGGTTTTGGCGTATCACGGCTGTACCGGAAACTGTACTGGTTCGAAATCCCGAATACCGGTTATCATTATTATGAACTAAAAACAGCGGCTTTAAACATATGGGAGGAAGAAGGATGGAAGCAAAAACACAAGATGCCAGCGCAGGCATTTTTGAATGGCTTTTAGAAGAAATCAGCAATGCACAGAGCGCAGGCATGGAGGTTGCAGTGGATGGAAAAATATATTCTCTCCCTGCAGATGTTGAACAAATGGCAGTCATGGAAAATTTTTGCTATATGAAAAGTTATAGCAGCGACGAAAATGGCAGGATTGTCCGGATCGATTTTGACCATATAGAAAGTGTCTGAAAGGAAGAGGGATGAATCGAGTCATCTATTAAAAAAGATTTTTATTGTATTCCTATGCCTGAAAAGTGCATAACTTCAAAAATATGGGGAATCCGGCCCGGGATTCCCTGTGTTTTGTTGCTCCTGCCGTAAAAAAGTGATATACTGTAGAAAGCAGAGCGCCAATCTATGGAAGAAGAGGGAAAATACATGGAGAAAAAACTGAAATTTATAATACCGGCAGCAGTTGGAGTTGTGGCACTATTAGTGGCAGCAGGGATTTTTTGTTACCGCAGATACGCTCCGAGCAAAGAAAAAATGCCATTGTCTGAATACTTTAAAAATCAGGGTGAGGAGCTGGCGTTGATCGCCGGCGACCAGATTTTGGATGAGAAAGGAATTTATCGGGATCATTGCGCATATGTGGGAGTCGAGCTGGTGAATAAACTGTTCAACCCGCGTTTTTACTGGGATGCGAATGAAAATCTCTTATTGTATACAACGCCGAACGCCGTGATCAGAACAGAGCCGGGATCCCAGGATTATTATCAGAATAACAGTAAGCAGACAAAGGATTATGTCATTGTCTGCCGGGAGGGGGATCATGTTTACGTTGCGCTGGATTATGTTATGGAATATACTGCGCTGGAATATCAATATTATAAAAATCCGGGGCGGGTAGTGATCACCTATGAGTATGATAAGGAAAAGGAATATACAAAGACAGATTCGGAATGCGTGATCCGCGTCAATCCGGATATTAAGAGCGACATTTTGCTGGAGCTGCAAGAGGGGGAAACGCTCCGCTTATTAGAAAAAGAAAATGAAGAGACTGGATTTTGCAAGGTTTTGGAAAAAACAGGCGTGGAGGGGTATGTGAAAGCAAAAGATTTAGACAAAGCGTTTCAGGAGAAAAATACCACGCAGTTTCGACAGGAGCGGTACACGCATATCCTGAAAGATAAAAAGATATGCCTGGTATGGCATCAGGTCACAAATCAGACAGCCAACAGCGGTCTCTTGAATCTTCTTGCAAACACAAAAGGGGTCAACGTGGTCAGTCCGACATGGTTTGAGACGTCTGACAACGAGGGGAATATCACGTCCCTTGCCAGCGATACTTATGTAGCGCAGGCGCACCGGAACGGTGTGGATGTATGGGGGCTGTGCAATGATTTCAGTCCAAATATGAAGATTGGAAAAGTCCTCGGCTATACGAGCAAACGCCAGAAGCTGGCAAAGAATCTGATTGCCGAGGCGATCCGTTACAGCCTGGATGGGATTAATATTGATTTTGAAAATGTGAAAGAGCAATCAGGGGAAGATTTTATCCAGTTTATTCGTGAGCTGGGCATTATGTGCCGTAATAACGGCATTGTGCTCTCGGTGGACAACTATCCGGTGAGAGATTACAATCAGCATTATAACCGCGAGGAACAGGCGAATGTGGCGGATTATGTGGTCACAATGGCGTATGATGAATATTATTCCGGTTCCGAGGAGGCGGGGCCGGTGTCGTCCCTGTCTTATGTGAAGGATTCAACAAAACTGGTATTAGAGCAGGTTCCTGCGCGTCAGGTGATCGTGGCATTGCCGTTCTACTCCAGACATTGGCAGGAAAAGACAAGGAACGGCGAGACAGAGCTGAGCTCAGAGGCATGTTCTATGCGGTATGCGAAGCAGATTGAGCAAGATTCCCATCAAAAGGCTGTCTGGGATGACAAGACAGGGATGTATTATCTGGAGTACAAGCAGAATGGGGCAGTGCATAAGCTATGGCGCGAAGACGTCAATTCGCTGGAATTGAAGTTAAAAGAGGCGACGCAGAATGACACAGGCGGCGTGGGATTTTGGAAAATGGGTTTGGAAGAGCCCTCTGTCTGGGACATGATAATAAAGTATATTCAGAAATAGAGATTCATATGATTACAGTAAGAGATATCAGCCATTGTCTGTGGTATGGAATGCGCATGGCACAATATTGCAGGGATGGGGAAAGCTGTGGTCATTATGGGCATATGGGAGGAACTGAAAAAAAGAAGACGGCCATTATTTGTATTAGTTATTTTGGGGATTTTTACAGTGGCGCTCGGTACTGGGATCCACAGCGCTGTCCGCACGGCAGGAGAGACGGCGGCAACGGTGGTGATCGATCCGGGACACGGAGGGATTGACCCTGGCAAAGTCGGGGTGGACGGTTCCTATGAGAAGGAGATTAATTTAGGCATCAGCAATTTTCTAAAAGAGGCGCTGGAGAAAAAGGGCTGCAGGGTGATCATGACTCGAGAGCGGGACGAGGGACTTTACCAGGAGACCGATACAAACAAAAAAATCGCGGATTTGCAGAAGCGCACGGAAATCATGAACCAGGATGGGGTTGATTTGATCGTCAGCGTCCACCAGAACAGTTTTTCCGGCAGCAGTACAAAGGGAGCGCAGGTATTTTATCACAGCGGTTCGGCACAGGGAGAGCAGCTTGCTAAAATATTGCAGGCGCAGCTCGCCAGCTCGCTAAATCCGGATAATCATCGGCAGGCAAAGGCAAATTCGGAATATTATATTTTAAAAAATACAAAAAATACGGCGGTTATTGCGGAGTGCGGATTTTTGTCAAATGCTGAGGAGGCGGCGCTGCTCGGTGATACTGCGTATCAAAAAAAGGTGGCGTCGGCGATTGCGGAGGGCGTGTCAGAGTATCTGAAGGCTGTCCGGAAAGATCAGCAAAGCGCACCGGAGAAGTGATGCGGCCGGCACAGAAAAGAGGAGACTGTTTTGATTACAAAGATACTAAAAATCAACCCGGAAAAACCGGAAGAGGAAGTGTTGCGGGAGGCTGCCAGGATTTTGCGGGCGGGAGGCCTTGTGGCGTTTCCGACAGAGACAGTATATGGGCTGGGCGGAGACGCCCTTCTCTCCTCTGCCGCCGGGAAAATATATCAGGCGAAGGGGAGACCGTCCGATAATCCGCTGATCGTGCATATCGCAGATTTGCGGGAACTAGACCGGATTGCAGATCAGGTTGGCGAAAAGGCGGCTGCCCTGGCGGAAGCGTTTTGGCCGGGGCCGCTTACGATGATATTTAAAAAAAAGCAGCTTGTTCCGGCGGCAACGACAGGCGGGTTAAGCACCGTTGCAGTCCGGATGCCGTCGCATCCGGTGGCAAGAGCGCTGATCCGCGTGTCAGGAGTGTATATTGCGGCTCCAAGCGCCAATGCCTCCGGCAGGCCAAGCCCGACAAAAGCCGAGCATGTCAGGGAAGATCTGGAAGGAAAGATTCCTCTGATCCTTGACGGCGGTACGGTGGGCATTGGCATTGAGTCTACGATTGTTGACATGACAGAAGAAATCCCTGTGATACTGCGTCCGGGATATGTGAC
>CANQCD010000006.1 GCA_947589455.1 uncultured Lachnospiraceae bacterium
TTTCCGGCGCAGTTTATCTCTGAGGCGGTAGACCAGACGAGGGGATGGTTCTATTCCCTGATGGCAGAGTCGACCTTGCTTTTTAACAAGGCGCCATACGAAAACGTGATCGTGCTCGGACATGTACAGGATGAGAATGGGCAGAAAATGAGCAAATCAAAGGGCAATGCAGTAGACCCGTTCGAGGCGCTGGAACAATACGGCGCTGACGCGATCCGCTGGTACTTTTATGTAAACAGCGCGCCATGGCTCCCGAACCGTTTCCATGGGAAAGCAGTCCAGGAGGGACAGCGCAAGTTTATGGGGACGCTGTGGAATACGTATGCATTCTTTGTATTATATGCGAATATTGATCAGTTTGATGCGACAAAATATACATTGGAATATGACGGACTTTCTGTCATGGACAAGTGGCTCCTGTCCCGTTTAAACAGTACGGTAAAAGCGGTTGATGAAAATCTGGACGCATACCGGATTCCAGAGACAGCGCGGGCATTGCAGGAATTTGTCGATGAGATGAGCAACTGGTATGTCAGACGCTGCCGCGACCGTTTCTGGGCAAAAGGGATGGAACAGGATAAGATTAACGCTTATATGACGCTTTATACTGCGCTTGTCACGATTGCAAAGGCAGCGGCGCCGATGATTCCGTTTATGACAGAAGATATTTACCGTAATCTGGTATGCCAGATTGACCGCAACGCTCCGGAAAGCGTTCATCTCTGCGATTTTCCGGAAGCAAAAGAGGAATGGATTGACAGGGAATTAGAGGCGGATATGGACGTTGTGCTGGAGGCAGTTGTCCTCGGGCGCGCCTGCCGTAATACGGCAAATATCAAAAACCGCCAGCCGATTGGCAAGATGTTTGTCAAGGCGGAGCAGCCGCTTTCCGGCTTTTATATGGATATTATCCGCGATGAGTTAAATGTGAAAGAGGCAGAGTACCGGGAGGACGTCAGCAGCCTGACGACCTATCGCTTTAAGCCGCAGCTCAAGACGCTGGGACGCCGTTTTGGAAAGAATATCAACGCGGTAAAAGAAATCCTTGCAGGGCTGGACGGCCAGGCTGCAATGGCAGAGCTGGAGAAAGAGGGGACGCTTACCATTACGGTGGACGGCAATGCGGAAGCGCTGGAAAAGGACGACCTGTTGATTGAGGCGGCGCAGATGGAAGGATACGTTTCAGACAGCGACCACGGCGTTACGGTGGTGCTGGACACAAATCTGACTCCGGAGCTCCTGGAAGAGGGCTTTGTGCGCGAAGTGATCAGCAAGATTCAGACAATGCGCAAAGATGCGGGGTTTGAAGTGATGGATCACATTCGCATGACCGTGCAGGACAATGCAAAGGTGCAAGAGATCGTTCAGAAAAACGAGAGTGCGATCTGTGCCGAAGTATTGGCGGACGAGGTATCTTATGACGCCGCGTCAGGTTTCACAAAAAAATGGAGTATCAATGGCGAGCAGGTGCTGCTTGGCGTAGAAAAAAAATAAATATCACGGCTGTTTTACAGGCGCATGGACGGCGGGCTGCCTCCATGCGCTTTTTGCGTCCGTGCGCCGGAAAGAGACAGATTTCAAAAATCTTAAAGTTTTTTGCAAAAAATGCGTCATGTCAGGACTTTTATTCGTTATAGATTACAGAGGGCGGGAAAAACCGGGCATATCAGGCTGAGAAAGGAGGCGGCATATTGAAAAAGGAGAAGAAGGAGACGGCATGGGAGCAGCAGGCCAAAAAGAAACTGGAACAAGTATACCTGACGTATCAGACGATGATGATGCAGACCGCTATGAATGTCCTCAAACAGCGCCAGGACAGTGAAGACGCCATCCAAAACAGCCTGATTGCCATGGCGAGACATATGGACGCCATCAAAGAGATAGACAGCTTCCGGACGGCGGCATATGTCCGCACTGTCGTAAAAAATGCCGCGATTGATATTTACCGCAAAAAAAAGGAAACAGTCCTGTCCTATGAAGAAATCGGGATAGAACCGGCGGATTCCTTTGATATGGAACAGTTTGTCTGTGATACGGAAGAGGTAAAAGGGATTGTTGCGGCAATCATGGAGCTGGAGGAAGATTACCGGGAAGTGTTATCGCTCTTTTATTTAAATGAGCTGACGCCGGGAGAGATCGCAGATGTGCTAAACAGACCGTATAATACAGTGCGTTCACAGATCAACAGAGGACGGAAAAAGCTGCTGCGCCGTATCCGGCAGGAGCAGCGGCGATCGGGCGCATGAGGGGAACGGATGAATCTATTGGAGGAAGGAGAGCTTCGATGAAAAAAGAAGAGAAAAAGATCAAGGAAGCGTTTGCTGCATACCAGTCCGAAAAATGGGACAGACAGAAGCGTAGCGCAGATAGGAACCGCTTCTATGAAGAACAGTTTGAAAGCAGAGATGGATTGGAGGAAAAAATCTTTGGGTGTATTGACAGGATGAAAATCCCCAATCCCAGAAAAAAGGCGCGTCGTATCTATCTTGGGATTTTGACCGCCTGTGTGGCGATCTTTGTGGTCGCTGTGACAGTGTATCAGAATAGCCAAAAGAATGTTTTGCTGACAAAAGAGTTAGAGAGTGTGTATTCTCAGCTGTCTGAAGAATATCAGGAACTGGTTGGGGCAGAGCCGCAGCTTGTCTGGGCAGAAACGGAACAAGGCAGTTTATATTGTTATCAGATTTTTACTTTGCCTGCGCATCTGGAAAAAGAGC
Organism: uncultured Lachnospiraceae bacterium; assembly: GCA_947589455.1. Classification (GTDB taxonomy): domain Bacteria; phylum Bacillota; class Clostridia; order Lachnospirales; family Lachnospiraceae; genus Butyribacter. The sequence goes on from CANQCD010000006.1 coordinate 2,718, forward strand.
TGCGAAAAAAAGCGGGAGGTTTTGTGAAGCGAGACATGGCAGTGTCAGAAAGTTTATTAAGTCATGTTGGAACGACCGCCTCTTACAGCTGTTATGTAAACGAAGAATTTGTCGACAAAGAACAATGGGAAATCTATGGATTTCAAGGGAGGGAAAGTAACGAATACTGCATTTTTAAATCATCGGGAACCTTCCTGGGAAAATATTATAACACAAGCGGAACGGTTTTTTCTGATCCTGAGAGCGCGACACATCTCTATGTGGATTTCCGGACGGATAGAAATTCTTTTGCAGGATCGGCAGAAAGCATATTAAGGGATATTTATGGAATCCGGGATGAAAATGACGTTCGCAATGTGACTTTAGAGCGGTATCAGGCAAAAAGCAGGCGGGAGCCGGAAAAATTGCAGGCGGTTTATACCAGATCCGCGGCAAAAAAATTTTTTCTGGAGGCTGTCAAAGGGAAGATTCTCCCAGTGCAGCTCTGGGCAGAGCAGGAAATCCATCAGGACTATATTGGCGGCATCCATTGCGATTACCTGTCTTGGCAAGAGTGCGTGATAAGACTTCCGGAGAAATGCTATCTTTTGGGGATAGAAAATAAAATGCATGAAACCTGGATTATGGGGCTGGCTCAGCTCGACGACAGGCTGGTTATCTTTGCAGACGTAAAGAAAAAGGAGGATACCGTCGGCTGCATTGTATTGGAAAAATCTGCTGAGAAAGAACTTTTAGAGGCAATCAGTAAGGCGGAAGAGAAGTGATTGTATTGGGAGGGAACTTTTAGAGGCAATTAGCAAGGCGGGAGAGAAGTGATTGATGTATTCTGTGGCATGGCGAGGCTGCCGCGATACGGAAAGCGCCACACTTTCCGGCGTCAAGCGGACGTCGGTTTCCTGCTATTTCATCGGCTGCGCAATGTGATACGCTGTAAATAGTTTGATAACAGGGAAAAGAAAGGAGTAGGGTCTGCTAGAGGGAGCTAACAGACCCTAAATGAAAAAAATGAAAAAGAATCTATCTCAAACATTAGTCAATCAGCTGTTTCAATTCAAAGCAATGCTTGCTTTGAAACTACACTCAGTATACTGAGTAATTGTGAACGAAGTTTGTTCTAAATCTAAAGTGTTTCTTAAGTCAATAAATTAAGAATAAAAAATATATGTTTTTTTGCTTATTTGACCTTGAATTTTTTTGACACTAGCGTCTTGGGCTGCCGGGACGCATCATATGCCGTGATGAGATAGGTATACGTGCCGGCGGAAAGACGGCCAAACTGCAGTTTCTCATTCGCCTTCCGGATGGAATAAGAGAATGCGTTAGGATGGGCAGAGCCCGATAATATCGTTTTCCCCGCTTTATTAATGATTTTTATATGTACCTGCAAAATCTCCAGGTTGGATGAAACCGTGCCGCGGATATTATAGGGATGTCCCCGCTTGATTGTCTTTGGTTTATTTGCGCCGGTGATGTGGGGCGTGGATTTCACTGCGGGAATAAAATTCCATGCCTGTACGGAGGACGCCTGCTTTTTGTAAGTGTACAGAGCCGAGCCGGATTTGATTTTGCCGGCAGACAGAAAGGCGTCGGAAGAAACATTGGAAATGGTATATGCGCTGCCGGCATGGAACCCGATCATCCACTGCTGCTCCTGGCCGGCGGAGTATTTTTTCTGCACAATTTTATTTTTTGTTTTCCTGTCTCCTTTTTTCTGGGTCAGGTCGTAACCGGAATGAAGTAAGGTGATCCGGTATTTTCCGTCTGAAAGATATTTTACAGATACTTTTTTGGAATGCTCCTCTCCTTTCTTTGCCAGGACAGCAGCTTTGTTTTCGCCTTTTGCGGCTTTCGCAATGCTGAGCGCCAGCGTATCGGATTTGGAAGGCTGCAGGAAATAGATTCCATTTTTGACAGGCCTGGCGGCGTTTATCGTGACGGACGTCACAGCGCTTTCCTTATAGTCCGGGCAGATGGCGATTGCCTTGATCGTCACCCGCTTTTTAAAAGATACCGGCTTTTGGTATTCCTCAGAATCTTCGGTCGGGGTGCTTCCGTCTGTCGTGTAATAAATTTCCGCTTTTTCTGTTGCGCTGGAAAGGGAAATCTGTATCCCGTTTTTTGTCTGCGTCTGTTTGATCTCCGGCGCTGCCGTGCGGCTGTCCATGGAAACGACGCAGGTTTTATACCCCATGGTCCAATAGGAAAAATGATAGTGAGGGTCATTATAGGCGTTTACCATCGGTTTTCCGGAGCTTGTCTTCCCAACGCAGATTGCAACGTGCCCCCAGCCGCCGTTTGTCCAGTAGAAAACGACGTCTCCCTTTTGCACGTCGGAAGCTTTTGGAGAAAAATGGATTTGATATCCAGAAGACTTCAAATAAGAAAACAGAAGCCTTGATACACGCCAGGATTCGGAAGTTTTCCCAATCGCTTTCCAATACCAGGAGGAATCCATCGTCATTCCGCCCTCCTTCAGGCATTGTGAGACATAGCCTGCACAGAGCTCTTCCCCATACTTTTTGTTTGGGTTTGGCTTATAGGAATTTCCTGATTTCTTGAAACAGGAATCAGCATATTCTGCCGCTTTATCAGCAGAATAGGCGTCGCCCGGCTTTGCAGATGCATTTTTTGCGTCAAGCGAACACAGGACGGTAACGGCTGTAATATAAAAGAATAGTATTCGGACTGTTTTAAATCGTAGTTTCATGAAAATCTTCCCTTTTGCCTTTCCGGTATAGTATATATCTATTTTTCTGACATATCGCGTATCTATCAGTTTACAGACACCACTATTTTCCATTATAGGACAAAATATGTCAATTTTCCATCATTTTTTTAGAAAATCGCCAGATTTGCCAGATTTTGCCGATTTTTTTGTTGTCTGCAGCCTCTATATGACTTGATAAAATCCTAAAAAAACGGCATACCGTCGCTCTTATGACGATATGCCGTGATAAGTCCGTTCTTTTTTGATGGGGAAATCCTATTTTATACCGTTGCGAAAAAACGCTCCAGTATGCTAAGATACTTGCACCAATGGCGCGCGTTGCGCCAGTTTATACCGTTGCTAAAAAATGTTTCAGTATGCTAAGATACTTGCACCAATGGCGCGTGCTGCGGCATTTTATACCGTTGCTAAAAAATGTTTCAGTATGCTAAGATACTTGCACCAATGGCGCGTGCTGCGGCAGTTTTTACCGTTGTCCAAAACGCTTCAGGATGCTCTGGATGCGTTCTGTTGGGTTGAGGAGCTGGCTGATTGACTGATCATGGTTTAATGTATCAATCAAAAGAGCAATATATTTGCTCATATCTACATCAATATAATAGTCTCTGCTCAATACTTCCTGCGGCTGGTAGACAAGGTTTGTTGTCAGGACACGGTCAATAATGCCCGCCTCTTTTGCCCTGTCAAACTTCTGCATTCCGTTTGTGAAAAGCCCGAACGTAGCGGCGACAAAAATCCGCCCCGCTTTCCTGCTCTTTAGTTCCGTTGCGACGTCGACCATGCTCTCGCCGGAAGAGATCATATCATCTATGATAATCACATCTTTCCCTTCGAGGTCTGCGCCGAGAAATTCATGGGCGATGATCGGGTTGCGACCGTCTACGATCCGGCTGTAGTCACGCCGTTTATAGAACATGCCGACATCAATCCCCAGCACATTCGCAAAATAGACAGCCCGGCTCATAGCGCCCTCGTCAGGGCTGACGATCATCAGATGGTCGGAATCAACGGTCAGGTCGTCCACATTTTTAAGAAGCGCTTTGATAAACTGATACGTCGGTTGTACCGTCTCGAAACTCTTCAGCGGGATTGCATTTTGTACACGCGGGTCATGCGCATCAAACGTGATAATGCTCTCGACGCCCATCTGCGTGAGTTCCTGCAGCGCCAGCGCACAGTCGAGAGATTCTCTTGCGCTGCGTCTGTGCTGCCGGCTCTCGTATAAAAACGGCATGATAACGGTGATGCGCCGTGCCTTTCCTCCTACCGCGGCGATAATACGCTTTAAATCCTGATAATGGTCGTCCGGCGACATATGGTTGGTCTGTCCGCATACGGTGTAGGTCAGGCTGTAGTTGCAGACGTCCACCAGAAGGTATAGATCGTCGCCGCGGACAGATTCCCTGATGATGCCCTTGGCCTCGCCGGAACCAAAACGCGGGCAGGCGGATTCGATAATAAAGGAATCCCGGTTATAGCCTGCGAAAGATGAGGCGGCCGTGTGGCGTTTTGCGCGGTCGGCGCGCCAGTCGACAATATATTGGTCGACCTTGTCGCCCAGCTTCCGGCTGCTTTCCAGCGCTAAAATTCCCAACGTGCCCACAGGTATTGTCTCTGCCAGTTTGTCATGTCGTTTCATAGTCGTTTCAATCTCCATTTCTGCATATCTATCAATTTATTCTGTAATTGCCTTTTGGATGCGGATATCGCTGCCGATAATCTGCTTAAAATCATAATATCCCGTAAAGCGGGAAAAAATCCTTTCACTATAGCGTTCCCGAAGGTCGGAAAAAGAAAGGTTTGTAGAGATGATAGTAGAACGTTTTTGGATATGGCGTTCTTCTATAAAATAATATAATTGCGAGGAGGTAAAAGAATTGGACAACTCCGTCCCCAGATCGTCTATGATCAGAAGATCGCAGCCTAACATATAGGTAATCTGTTCACTGGCGGATCCAGGCTCCTCCTTTTGGAATTTATTTTTCTCTAAAATATCAAAAAGCTGGATAGAAGTCAAGTAAACTACAGTGTGCGCCGTATCCAGCAGCTCTTTGGCGATACAATGCGTCAAAAAGGTTTTCCCTACGCCAGTTGCCCCATAGAAGAGCAGGTTGTCATACACATCGTCAAAGTGTTCGATAAAGCTTAAACTGACTTCGCGGATGCGGCGTATATTTTCCCTGGCGGTGATGGAAAGATTTGGATGAACTGTTGTGTCATCGTAGTAATCCTCGCGGAATGTGGAGAAATTCTCCTGTTCCAGGATGCCAGACAGATTGGAATTTTCATACAGGGACAGGATCTTTGCCTGCAAAAAGCAATGGCAGGGACCTTTTTCTGTATACCCGGTATCCCTGCAGTCTGGACAGGTATATATCGGGGTTAAGTAATCCGCGGGGTATGCGTTCTCGCGCAGGATCTCCGCCTTTCGTGAGAGAAGGGCGTCCTTTTTCCGGGCGTATTCCTCCATCGAACGCGCCGGGTCTTCCGGAGTCAGAAGCTCATATTTTGCCTGGTCGATGGATAATTCGACCAGGGTGTCATGGATCTCCTTTAACTCCGGCAGTTTCCGGTATAAGTCTTCCTGGCGGGAATCTAATATGCGCTGGTTCTGCATTCTCGTCTGTTCATATTCAAACATGATGTCCCGGTATTGAGATTGTGATATTCCCATGGCGTCTCCTTTTATATAATATCCTGACAGGTAATTGCGAAACAGTTCAAAATAGTGTGCTGCATTTTGGCAAGCTGCACAAAAGCCATAAACAGGCATTACGGCCTGGGCTGGTTTTGCGTAGGTCGTTAAGTTCATCATGGACAAAAGGAACGTTTCGCAAACGCCGGAATGTCCTAACGTGTCAGCAGCAGTTTTTCCAGCTGTTCCATTTCATCCGGAGAGGCGTCCCTTTGCTGAAAGGCCTGAAACTGGTTTTGCTTTCCGGATGGGTTTGTCCGTGCCTTTGGTTTTGCAGCGTTTTTTGTCTTCTGGTAGTTTTCGTCGCACTTCTGGATATCCTGTAAAGTATGTACGTTATTTCTGTGCCAGTTGCCCAAAATGCTGTCGATATATTTGAAATCCGGTTTGTGGATGGAGAGCATGGTGCGGTTGCAAGCCTCTAAAATAACGGAGAGTTCCATATTCCACTCTTTTTCCCATCGCTTTACAAACTGGCATTCAATGCCGGCAAGCGGTCTTCCGAGCGCCAGCGCTTTGGAGATCGCAGTATGCGAGGTCGTATAATTTACTGAAAACTCCTGTGCTTCCTCCGGCGTGGTAATCCCCTGCTCCGCCCAGGACAGAGCGACAGCCTGTACATATTTTGCATTGGTCTTCTGCAGGGAACAGCAATATTCATATAAATGCAGTATTAATTCCTTTGAAAAGTGCAAATTGTCATACAGGTAGGTCAGCAGTTGAATTTCCGCCGTCTGCAGGGGACGTTTCAGGTAATTTTCCACGATCAGGCAAATCCAGGAGAATACGTCGTCCTTGGAGAGCCGCGCCGTCTGTTCCGCCGTTACAGTAATATTCACGGTCCTGCCGGGAGAATGGCTGTCTTTCTTTTTGCCGGCGTCCTGTTTCCCAGGGGAAAGGGAGGTCTGCTCGGCTTTGCCGGCGTCTTCGGTGCCGCTGTTATCTGTGACGTCAACCATAGTTATGGTAATATCGGAATCCGCTGTCCCGGCGCCGCCTGTTTTTACAGGAGCGCTGCCGGCGCGGTTCTTTGCGTGTTCGGCAGCGGCGCTATTGTCGGGGTTGAGCATCTCGATGCCTGTGACCGTTCCGTCCGTCTTGTCCCGCTGTATGCGCAGGATACCGCATTTTTCCCAATATTTCAATGCACGTAAAATATCTTTTTCTGTATTATCCATCATATCTGCCAGGGAGGAGATAGAGAGGTTGTCCACTCCGTCCTGGATACACATGGATAGATAAAGGTATACTTTAACATAACTTCCATTCGCATTTAACATATGGTTTTTGATAAAGGCGTTATGAATGGATGTTACCCGCGGAATCTGATTAGAACAAAGTAATATCGTATCGATCGGTTGTACACCTCCTCTGGTTTATTTGCGCAAAGGCAAAGTAAGGATAGAGCAAATTGCTTTGCGCCATCCGCGCGCCGCAGTTTGCCAAAGCATCCTGCGGATGTTTGCTTTGCAGCGCATCTCCTTTCCGGTTAAGTAACCGGGCAGAATATATCTTAACACAGTTTTTTGACATTGAAAATACCTGCTGTTTCCGCGAGAGAAGTTTGCGAAAAATTGTGGATAATGTGGAAAAATATTCTTTTGCGCAGTTTATCGGATAAGTTTTCGATAATTTGCAAAAAATTATCCACAAGCTTTTGTTGAATAAAGGAAGACAAAAATTTGTGGATAATGTGAATAATTATTTTTCAATCAGGGATTCGCCGATTTTTACCACATCTCCGGCGCCCATAGTTATTAACAAATCACCGTCGATACATTTTTTTGATAAAAATTTTTCGATTTCTGCAAAATCGGAAAGATAAACGGCGTTTTTTCCAAGCTTTTTCATCTCTTCCAGGAGATTTTTGGAGGAAATATCGCCGGGATCTTTTTCACGCGCCGCATAGATATCCGTCAGGATTACGTTTTCTGCATGGGACAATGCCGCGGCAAATTCTTTTAGCAGAGCGCGGGTCCGGGTGTAAGTATGCGGCTGGAATACGCACCACAGCCGTTTGTGCGGGTATCTTTCGGCGGCGCGCAGGGTCGCTTCAATCTCCGTCGGATGGTGCGCGTAATCATCGACCACCGTTACTCCGTGGAAGCTTCCTTTGATCTGGAAGCGCCGATCCGTCCCATGGAAGGAGCGCAGTCCCTGCTTGATCGTCTCCATTGGGATTTCATAATAGAGCGCCAGCGCAATGACAGATAGCGCATTGGAGACATTATGCGCGCCGATAACGCTTAAATGGATGGTATCGCCGGTCGGCGTCCCATTATGCACCAGGTCAAACACTCCGCAGCCGGATTCGTCAAAATGGATGTTTTGCGCGCGGTACTCGGCATTTTCGCTGGCGCCATATGTAATGATACGGCAGGGCAGGCCGGCTGTGAGCTTTTCGTAATCAGGAATTTCCGTGTTGATGGCAAGCACGCCGTCTTCCGGCAACAGTTCCGCGTATTTCCGAAAAGAGTTCCGGATGTCGTCCAGATCTTTAAAAAAGTCCAGATGATCCGCATCAATATTTAAAATAATCTCCGCTGTCGGAGAAAATTTTAAGAAGCTGTTTGTATATTCGCAGGCTTCTGTGATAAAGTCCTCGGAATGCCCGATGCGGATATTGCCCTGGATCACATCCAAAATACCGCCGACAGAAATCGTCGGATCCTTTTTGGCGGCAAGGAAAATATGCGTCAGCATGGAAGTCGTCGTTGTCTTTCCGTGCGTTCCAGATATGCCGATGGCATTTTTATAATTTTTCATAACCTGGCCGACCATGGAAGCACGCTCCATCATGGGAATCTTCTTTTCCTTTGCGGCGCCCCATTCCGGATTATCCGGGCGGATTGCAGCCGTGTAGACGACAAAGTCGATCTCATCGGTAATATTTGCCGCTTGCTGTCCATATATTATAGTGATTCCCAGTGAGGCAAGCTGTCTCGTAATGTTGCTCTCCTGCATGTCGGATCCTTTGACAGTGAAGCCGTATTCATGGAAAAGACGGGCAAAACCGCTCATGCTGATACCGCCAATCCCAATAAAATATACTGTACATGGTTTTTGCAAATCAATTTGGTACATATATTTCACCATCCTATATAAAATATAATTAGAGATAAAACGCTTCCCAGCGTTTCGATGCGTCTGTTTTTATTATAAACGACAGGCATAAAAATACAATAGGTATCTTTATCTTTTCAAACCTAAAAAGCGACATATGATTATTAAAAAGTATGCGGAATGTCGTTTTTTTATGCGATTTGTATAAAAAATGCGAAAAATTAGCAAGAATTTCGTGGAAATTATTCACTTTTCAGGAAATCTATGCTATACTAAATTATATTCCAAAAATAAGGGGTGATTACGTGATTAAGAAAGAAATGATAGCGATGTTGCTGGCTGGTGGACAAGGCTCGCGTCTGGGCGTCCTCACAGCAAATGTGGCAAAACCTGCAGTTTCCTTTGGTGGAAAGTACAGGATTATTGATTTCCCGTTAAGCAACTGTATTAATTCAGGTGTTGACACGGTCGGTGTGCTGACGCAGTATCAGCCGCTTCGTCTGAATACACACATTGGTATCGGGATACCGTGGGATTTGGACAGGAACGTTGGCGGTGTTTCTATTCTGCCGCCATATGAAAAGAGTACCAGCAGTGAATGGTATACGGGTACGGCAAATGCGATCTATCAGAATCTGCGCTACATGGAAGGTTACAATCCGGATTATGTACTCATTTTGGGCGGAGACCATATCTATAAGATGGATTATGAGGTCATGCTTGATTTCCACAAGGCAAATCACGCAGACGTCACGTTAGCCACAATTCCAGTTCCGATGGAAGAGGCAAGTCGGTTTGGCGTCGTGATTACAGATGATAAGAAGCAGATCCAGGAGTTTGAGGAAAAACCGGAACATCCGCGCAGCAATCTTGCATCTATGGGAATTTATATTTTCTCATGGCCGGTGTTAAAAGAGGCTTTGCTCAAGTTAAAAGATCAGCCGGCATGTGATTTTGGCAAGCATATTATTCCATATTGCCATGAAAAAGGGCAGCGCATATTTGCATATGAGTATAATGGATATTGGAAAGATGTCGGAACATTAGGTTCCTACTGGGAATCCAATATGGAATTGATCGATCTGATTCCGGTCTTTAATCTGTACGAGGAATTTTGGAAGATTTACACAAGGGCGGACAAAATCCCGCCACAGTATATCGCGGCCGGTGCGACAGTTGACAAGGCGATCATCGGAGAAGGTACGGAAATATATGGCGAAGTCCATAATTCGGTGATCGGCTCGGGCGTCACGATCGAAAAAGGAGCGGTTGTCCGTGATTCCATTATTATGAGCTCCACGGTCGTTGGGGAAAATACCATAATCGACAAGGCGATTGTTGCAGAGAACGTCCAGATCGGCTCTGGATGCAGACTGGGAACAGGAGAGGAAGTCCCGAACAGGATGAGGCCGGATGTCTATGCATTCGGACTGGTGACGATCGGCGAGGACAGCGTGATTCCTTCCAATGTTGAGATTGGTAAAAATACGGCGATTTCTGGTGAAACGGAGAAATCTGACTATCCGGATGGAAAACTTGCAGGCGGTGAAACTTTGATTAAGGTAGGTGAGAGATAATGAGAGCGATTGGTATTGTTTTAGCTGGTGGTAATAATAGTAGAATGAAAGAACTTTCCAATAAGAGGGCTACAGCGGCTATGCCGATTGCCGGTGGTTTTCGCAGCATTGATTTTGTGTTGAGTAATATGAGCAATTCCCATATTCAGAAAGTAGCTGTTTTCACACAGTACAATGCAAAATCTTTAAATGAACATCTAAATTCCTCAAAATGGTGGGATTTCGGACGTAAACAGGGAGGACTATATATCTTTACGCCTACGACGACCCCGGAAAACAGTTATTGGTATCGCGGGACAGCGGATGCGATAGCACAGAATTTAGGTTTCCTGAAGAATAGCCATGAGCCGTATGTTGTCATTGCGTCCGGCGACGGCGTATACAAGCTGGATTACAATAAAGTGCTTGAGTATCACATTGCAAAGAAAGCCGATTTTACTGTTGTTACGGCAAATGTGAAGAAAGATGATCCGAGCCGTTTTGGCGTGATCAAGACAGATGCAGACGGAAGGATCGTTGAATTTGAGGAAAAGCCGATCAGTGCGACAAGCTCCCATGTATCCGCAGGGATCTATATTGTCAGAAGAAGGCTTTTGATCGAGCTGATTGAAAAGTCGGCAGAGGAAGAGAGACATGATTTTGTCAAGGACATTTTGATCCGCTATAAAAATGTCAAGAAGATTTACGCATACCAGATGCCAAATTACTGGAGCAATATTTCTTCCGTTGACTCTTATTACAGGACAAATATGGATTTCCTGAAAAAGGATGTGAGGGATTACTTCTTTAAAGAATACCCGGACATCTATTCCAAGGTGGAAGATTTGCCGCCGGCAAAATATAATGCAGGTTCCAGCGTGAAGAACAGCCTGGTATCCAGCGGTTGTATTATTAACGGTGAGGTTGAAAATTCCATTTTATTTAAAAAAGTATTTGTCGGGAATAATTGTGTGATCAAAAACTCAGTTATTTTAAACGATGTGTATATTGGGGATAATACTTATATAGAAAACTGTATTGTAGAGAGCCGTGATACGATTCGCGCGAACACAAAGTACGTTGGAGAGAACGGTGATATACGTATTGTTGTAGAAAAGAATGAACGATATGCTCTTTAATGCAGAAAGGCACTCTGATAGGGACGAAATGGTTTGGAGGGTTTCTTCCTATTATATAGGATTTGTTTTATAATAAATACTATAAAATAAAAATTATGATTATTCATGAGTCAAAGGGGGCTAAATGTAATGCAGATAACAGACGTAAGAGTTCGTAAGATTACGAAAGAAGGGAAAATGCGAGCGGTAGTATCTATTACGTTGGATGAAGAGTTTGTTATCCATGACATAAAAATCATTGAAGGAGAAAAGGGATTGTTTATTGCGATGCCAAGCCGGCGTGACGGGAACGGCGAATATCGCGACATAGCCCATCCTATTAATTCAGAGACTAGAGATAGAGTTCAATCAACAATACTGGAGAAATACCAGGAAGCATTGCTGGGGAATTGACAACATGGAGAAAATGAATAAAATGATTTATGTTTGCGGGAGCTTAAAAGCTCCCGCTGTTTTTGGAAGCCGCTGTTTTTGGAAGCTACTGTTTTTTGGAAGCCGCTGTTTTCTTGAAAAAAACACTTGCAATTACTGGCAAAATGATGTATTATAAGATTTGCTGTGACATTGATAGCGATGAAGCGCGAGGTTGCTGCATAGTTTTATGCAGGTTTTCCGTGGAGCGAATGTCATGTTAGGAAACTGGCGACAAGTCACTGTACAATTTTATAATCTGTAGCGATACAGAGGGATGTCCGTTAATTTAGTAAACCTTAACAGGACACGCCCGGTTAAGTGTACAGTCACCGCTTGTTCCGCTTATAAGCGCAGGCATGGGGAAAACCCTGAGATCAGTAATGTCTGCAAAAGTGCGAAAAGGAGGCGACTTTTTTTATGGCAACAAATGTAATGAGAATTACGCTGAAAGCGTATGACCACAATCAGATCGATCATGCTGCCGGAAAGATCATTGAGACAGTTAAGAAGACGGGCGCAAAGGTTAGCGGTCCTGTGCCGCTCCCGACCAAGAAAGAGGTAGTTACGATTCTTCGTGCTGTCCACAAGTACAAAGATTCCAGAGAGCAGTTTGAGCAGAGGACGCATAAAAGACTGATTGACGTCATCGCTCCAACCCAGAAGACCATCGAAGCTCTGACCAAGATGGAGATGCCGTCTGGCGTTGCTGTAGTCCTGAAGATGAAAGAAAAATGATTTCAGGCTTATTTGAAAGAGAATATAGTTAATCCTTAGGGTTTATATAGAAAACTGCAAAAGCAGTTCGAGTTTTTGGTTTACGGACTTGCACATTATAGACCATCTAGGATGATTTCAGTATCCCATTTTCCGTTTCGGAAAAAGCGCTGTCCCATCAAAGTGGAAAAGCCCGGGATAAGGAAATCCGCTGTAGATCAACAGGAGGTGCATTCACATGAAGAAGGCTATTTTAGCTACGAAAGTCGGTATGACACAGATTTTCAATGAGAATGGAGTATTGACTCCAGTCACTGTACTTCAGGCTGGACCGTGCTATGTGACACAGGTAAAGACGGTTGACAACGACGGTTACAGTGCAGTACAGGTAGGTTTTGTTGATAAGAAAGACAAGATTATCAGCAAAGACGCTACCGGAAGAAAAGAAGTAAAAAGGATTCACGGCGTAAACAAGCCGTTGCAGGGACACTTTGCAAAAGCAGGTGTTACCGGCAAGAGATATCTGAAAGAATTTAAGTTTGAAAACGCAGAGGAGTACACGCTTGGTCAGGAGATCAAGGCAGACATCTTCGAGGCGGGCGACAAGATTGATGTGAGCGGGACGACCAAAGGAAAGGGATTCCAGGGCGCTATCAAAAGACACGGCCTGCACAGAGGACCGATGGGACATGGCTCCAAATTCCACAGACATGCAGGGTCAAACGGTGCATGTTCTGATCCGAGCCGCGTCTTTAAAGGAAAGAAGATGCCTGGACAGATGGGCGGCAACAAAGTGACGATCCAGAATCTTGAGGTCGTAAGGGTTGACGCCGACCAGAATCTGATCCTTGTAAAGGGCGCTGTTCCGGGGCCGAAGAAAGCGTGTGTCATGTTAAAGGAAAGCGTGAAAGCTGCTAAATAATTCTTTTGGAAAGGAGGTTTACACAGATGGCTAACGTATCTGTTTATAATATGGAAGGCAGTGAAGTCGGAAAGATGGATTTGAACGATAACGTATTCGCTGCTAAGATAAATGAGCATTTAATGCATATGGCTGCCCGGCTGCAGCTTGCAAATAAGCGTCAGGGTACACAGAAGGCAAAGACACGTTCTGAAGTACGCGGCGGCGGAAGAAAACCGTGGAGGCAGAAAGGGACAGGTCATGCGAGACAGGGCTCTATCAGGGCGCCGCAATGGACTGGCGGCGGAATGGTATTTGCGCCGACTCCGAGAGATTATTCATTCAAGATGAACAGGAAAGAGAAGGCTGCCGCAATCCGGTCAGCGCTGACAAGCCGCGTAAATGAAGATAAATTTTATGTTATGGATTCATTGAAATTCGATGAGATCAAGACGAAGAAAATGGTTGGCGTGCTTGACGCACTGAAGGTAAACAAGGCATTAGTAGTGCTTGACGGCGAGGACAATGCAAACGTAGAGCTCTCTGCGAGAAATATTGAGGGAGTCCGCGTTGTACCTGTCAATTCGATCAACGTATACGATATTTTGAAATACGATACAGTAGTGATCACAAAGAGCGCTGTGTCAAAGATTGAGGAGGTGTACGCATAATGGCAGATCTGAAGTATTATGACATTATCAAAGAGCCGGTTGTCACAGAGAAAACTATGCTGGCAATGGAAAAAAAGAAGTACACATTTTCGGTACACCCGGATGCAACCAAGAACCAGATCAAAGAAGCGGTAGAAAAGCTTTTTGAGGGGACGAAGGTTGTGAGCGTCAACACAATGAACCTTGAAGGAAAGACGCGCCGCCGCGGCAGGACATCCGGAAAGACTGCAAAGAGAAAGAAAGCAGTCGTTCAGCTGACAGAAGACAGCAAAGAGATTGAAATCTTTGAGGGACTGTAAAAGACAGCGCAGTAAGAATCATATTTCCGCGTGGAAAACCTATCGCGCGGCCTGTGGCTGCCAGCCATAGGATCAGGATAAGCATTGAAAGGAGAAAACGTCATGGGAATTAAAACATTTACCCCATATACACCTTCCAGAAGGCACATGACTATGATGGATAATGCAGAGATCACTGCAGAAAAGCCGGAAAAGTCTTTGACTGTGTCATTGAATAAGAACGCTGGACGTAATAACCAGGGCAGGATCACTGTCAGACATCGCGGCGGCGGTTCAAGAAGAAAATACAGGATCATTGATTTTAAGAGGAACAAAGATGGGATCGCAGGAACGGTGAAAACAATCGAGTACGATCCGAACAGGACGGCAAACATCGCTTTGATCGCATATGCGGACGGCGAGAAGAGATATATTCTCGCACCGAGTGGATTGAAGGTAGGACAGAAGATCATGAGCGGTCCTTCTGCTGAGATTGAAGTCGGAAACTGCCTGCCATTGGAAAACATTCCAGTCGGTACGCAGATCCACAACATTGAGCTTTTCCCTGGAAAGGGAGGACAGCTTGTCCGCGCTGCGGGAAACAGCGCACAGCTCATGGCAAAAGAAGGAAAATATGCAACGCTCCGCCTTCCTTCAGGCGAGATGAGGATGGTTCCGATTGGATGCCGCGCGACGATTGGCGTCATTGGGAATGGGGAACATGCATTAGTTAATATTGGTAAAGCGGGACGCAAGCGCAACATGGGGATCCGGCCTACTGTCCGCGGTTCCGTTATGAACCCGAATGACCATCCGCACGGCGGCGGCGAGGGTAAAGCAGGTATCGGACGTCCGGGGCCATGCACTCCATGGGGCAAACCTGCTCTTGGATTAAAGACGCGTAAAAAGAACAATAAGTCAAATAAGATGATCGTAAGAAGAAGAGACGGCAAGGCATTAAATACAAAATAAAACAGATTCCTGTTTACAGGGACGCCCTGTAAACAGGAAATATGACAAAAGCCGTCAATTCAAAAAAGACTTGGAATCGCCGGTTTATCCGGCAGAATGGAGGATAGAATGGCACGTTCATTAAAGAAAGGACCTTTCGCTGACAAGAGCCTTCTGAAAAAGGTAGATGCCGCAGTGGCATCCGGCGACAAGCAGGTTATTAAGACATGGTCTCGTCGTTCCACGATTTTCCCGTCATTCGTTGGCCTGACATTTGCAGTACATGACGGGAGGAAGCATGTGCCTGTATATGTTACAGAGGACATGGTCGGCCATAAGCTTGGTGAGTTTGTATCAACGAGGACTTACAGAGGGCATGGAAAAGACGAGAAAAAAGGCAAAAAATAATATTCGTTTTCAAGATAAGCAATGATTCGAAAGGAGGCTTCATCAATGGCAAAGGGTCATAGAACTCAGATAAAGAGAGAGAGAAATGAGAACCAGAGAGACACCAGACCTTCTGCAAAGTTATCTTATGCAAGAGTATCTGTCCAGAAGGCATGTTATGTGTTAGATGCCATCAGAGGCAAGGATGTTGAGACAGCGATCGGTATTTTATCATATAATCCGAGATATGCGTCCAGCGTCATCTTAAAATTATTACAGTCTGCAGTGGCAAATGCAGAGAACAACAACGGTATGGATCCGGAGGATTTATATATCGAAGAATGTTTTGCAAATAAGGGACCGACAATGAAGAGAATCAGGCCAAGAGCGCAGGGCAGGGCATACCGCATCGAGAAGAGAATGAGCCATATCACGATCATTCTCAACGAGCGCTAACCATCTGATTGGTCTATGAAAGGAGATTAAAATGGGACAAAAAGTTAATCCTCATGGTTTGAGAGTCGGTGTTATCAGTGGCTGGGATTCTAATTGGTACGCAGAAGAAAATTTTGCAGATTTTCTTGTGGAAGATTATAAGATCAGGGAATTTGTAAAAAAGAAATTATACAGCGCTGGTATTTCAAAAATTGAGATTGAGAGGCCGACAGACAAGATTCGTGTTATCATTCACACAGCAAAGCCTGGTTTTGTGATCGGTAAGGGCGGCGCTGAGATTGAGAATTTAAAGAAAGAGCTGTTAAAGGTATTAGACAGGAAGGTCGCTCTTGACATCAAGATCATGGATGTGAAGAACCCTGACAGACATGCGCAGCTGGTTGCAGAAAATATTGCGGGTCAGTTAGAAAACCGTATTTCTTTCCGCCGTGCAATGAAGTCTGCGATGAGCAGGACGTTAAAGGCGGGCGCAAAAGGAATCAAGGCGGCTTGTTCCGGACGTCTGGGCGGCGCTGATATGGCGCGTACAGAGTTTTACAGCGAGGGAAATATTCCTCTTCAGACACTGCGCGCTGACATTGACTATGGTTTCGCAGAGGCCGATACAACTTACGGCAAGATTGGTGTAAAAGTATGGGTATATAATGGCGAGGTACTTCCAGCCAAGAAGAATGCTAACAAGGAAGGGAGCGATAAATAATGTTAATGCCAAAGAGAGTGAAACATCGTAAACAGTTCCGTGGCAGAATGAAAGGAAAAGCGCTCAGAGGAAATACGATCACGTATGGCGAATATGGTATCGTTGCACTGGAACCTGCCTGGATCAAGTCCAACCAGATAGAGGCAGCACGTATCGCTATGACTCGTTATATCAAACGTGGCGGTAAAGTTTGGATTAAGATTTTCCCGGATAAGCCGGTGACAAAGACGCCTGCTGAGACCCGAATGGGTAAAGGTAAAGGTGCGCTGGAGTACTGGGTAGCAGTTGTAAAGCCGGGTCGTGTCATGTTTGAGATTGCCGGCGTTTCAGAAGAGGTAGCGAAAGAGGCTTTGCGCCTTGCAACACATAAGCTGCCGGTTAAATGCAAGATAGTATCTCGTGCAGACTTAGAAGGAGGTGCGGGCAGTGAAGAGTAAGCAGTATATGGAAGAGTTAAAAGGAAAATCTGTTGCAGAATTAAATGAAGATCTGGTTGCAGCAAAGAAGGAGCTTTTTAATCTGAGATTCCGGAATGCAACAAACCAGCTTGAAAATACAAGCAGGATCAAAGAAGTCAAGAAAAACATTGCAAGGATTCAAACCGTGCTCGCAGCACAGAGATGACGGCAGTTATTCAGACAGGGATAACAAAGAAAGGAGGACACGGCTGTGGAGAGAAATCTTAGAAAGACCCGTGTAGGTAAGGTTGTTAGTGATAAGATGGATAAGACGATCGTTGTTGCTGTAGTTGATAACGTAAAACATCCGCTTTACAATAAGATCATCAAGAGAACTTACAAGTTAAAAGCACACGATGAAGAGAATACTTGTAAGATCGGTGACAGAGTGAGAGTTATGGAGACAAGGCCACTGTCTAAAGATAAGAGATGGAGACTTGTGGAAGTAATCGAAAGAGCAAAATAATGCTATGCCGTATCAGATACGGCGGAATATGGAGGTAATCATGGTACAGCAGGAATCAAGACTGAAAGTAGCTGATAATACAGGTGCTAAAGAACTTCTTTGTATCAGAGTGATGGGCGGTTCGACCAGAAGATATGCAAATATCGGTGACGTGATCGTTGCTTCTGTTAAAGATGCAACGCCAGGCGGTGTTGTAAAGAAGGGTGATGTTGTGAAAGCTGTTGTTGTGCGCACGGTAAATAAGACGCGCCGTCCGGACGGTTCTTATATCCGCTTTGATGAGAATGCAGCAGTTATCATCCGTGAGGACAAGACGCCGAGGGGAACCCGTATCTTTGGACCAGTAGCCAGGGAATTGCGAGACAAACAGTTTATGAAAATTGTTTCATTAGCACCAGAAGTATTATAAGGAGGTGTCAAGAGTGGCAACCAGCAAGATTAAGAAGGGTGATACCGTAAAGGTGATCACTGGAAGAGATAAAGGCAGAGAGGGCAGGGTTACGGCTGTCAAAGATGGCAAAGTTATCATTGAAGGTCTCAATCAGGTAACGAAACATGCAAAGCCGAGCCAGGCAAATCCACAGGGAGGACTGATCAAGCAGTCCGCACCGATTGATATATCTAACGTGATGTATGTCAGCAAGGGAAAAGCTTCCCGCGTTGGATTTAAAGTAGAGGATGGCAAGAAAGTCCGTTATGCAAAAGCAACCGGTGAGGTAATTGATTAATTTCAGAAAGGAGGTTTTTTGCGTTGACTCGTTTACAGGAAACTTATCAGAAAGAAATCGTCGATGCAATGACGAAAAAGTTTGGTTATAAGAACGTAATGCAGGTGCCAAAGCTTGCAAAAATCGTTGTGAATATGGCTATCGGAGAAGCAAAGGAAAATTCTAAGATCCTTGATACTGCCATGGCAGAGCTTGCGACGATCACAGGTCAGAAAGCAGTCATGACAAGGGCAAAGAACTCAATCGCAAACTTTAAGTTGAGAGAGGGAATGCCGATTGGGTGTAAAGTGACGCTTCGCGGCGACAAGATGTATGAATTTTTTGACAGATTAGTAAATCTTGCACTGCCCCGCGTGCGTGATTTCCGAGGTGTGAATCCGAATGCATTTGACGGAAGAGGAAACTATGCACTTGGGATCAAGGAGCAGTTAATCTTCCCGGAAATTGAATATGACAAAGTAGACAAGGTCAGAGGTATGGATGTTATCGTAGTTACCACTGCCGAAACTGATGAAGAGGCTCGTGAGTTATTGGCACAGTTCGGTATGCCTTTTAAGAAATAAGGAGGGAATTTCATGGCTAAGACTTCTATGAAAGTAAAGCAGCAGCGCAAGGCTAAATTTTCTACAAGAGAGTATAGCCGCTGCAAAATTTGTGGTCGTCCACATGCTTATTTGAGAAAATACGGAATTTGCAGAATCTGCTTCCGTGAGTTAGCTTATAAGGGACAGATTCCAGGCGTGAAAAAAGCAAGCTGGTAAGGAGGTAAAACGAAGATGATGACGAGCGATCCTATTGCAGATATGCTTACAAGAATCCGTAACGCAAATACTGCAAAGCATGATACAGTAGATGTACCCAGCTCTAAGATGAAGATTTCCATTGCGGAGATTCTTCTGAAGGAAGGTTACATCAGAAAATATGATTTGATTGATGTGGACGGTGTCAAGATGATCCACATCACATTGAAATATGGCGTAGATAAAAATGATAAGATTATCACAGGTTTAAAGAGGATTTCAAAACCTGGTCTTCGCGTTTACGCAGGAAAAGACGACCTTCCAAAGGTACTCGGTGGATTAGGAATTGCGATCGTGTCCACAAACAAGGGCGTTATGACTGATAAGGAAGCAAGAAAAGAAAATGTTGGGGGCGAGGTACTTGCATTTGTCTGGTAGTCCAGGCAGACGGAGGAAATCGCTATCATACCAGGAATATGGAGGTGCACGGCATGTCACGAATTGGAAGAATGCCTATCGCGATACCGACAGGAGTTACTGTTGCTATTGCAGAAAATAATAAAGTGACTGTAAAAGGACCAAAGGGGTCTCTGGAGAGAGTATTGCCTGCGGAGATGGAGATCAAGCAAGAGAACGGGGAAGTCCTCGTATCACGTCCGAATGATCTGAAGAAAATGAAATCTCTGCACGGTCTGACAAGAACGCTGATCAACAACATGGTAATCGGCGTTACAGAGGGATTTCAGAAAGAGCTCGAGGTAAACGGTGTTGGTTACAGGGCGCAGAAAAAGGGAAAAGTGCTGACGCTTTCCCTCGGATATTCTCATCCTGTTGAGATGGAAGACCCGGAAGGCCTTGAGGTTGTAGTAGAAGGACAGAACAAGATCATTGTCAAGGGGATTGACAAGGAAAAAGTCGGACAATACGCTGCTGAGATCAGAGAGAAGAGAGCTCCGGAACCATATAAGGGCAAGGGTATCAAGTATGCTGATGAGGTTATCAGACGTAAAGTTGGTAAGACAGGTAAAAAATAATTAAAGGAGTGATAATACGATGATTAAAAAACAGTCGAGAAGTGAAGTTCGTGTGAAAAAGCACATGAAGGTTCGTAATCATCTTTCCGGTACTGCCGAGAGACCACGTTTAGCTGTATTTAGAAGTAATAATCATATGTACGCTCAGATTATTGATGATATAGCGCAGCATACATTAGTATCTGCTTCTACGGTTCAGAAGGATGTGAAAGCGGATCTGGATAAGACAAACAATGTAGCGGCGGCGGCAAAACTTGGTGAAGTGATTGCAAAGAGGGCGCTGGATAAGGGAATCAAGAACGTAGTCTTTGACAGAGGCGGCTTTATTTACCAGGGTAAGGTGAAAGCGTTAGCTGAGGCAGCAAGAGAAGCAGGATTAGAATTCTAAGAGGAGGGAAGCAGCACATGAAACGTACAATTATTGATGCCAGCAATTTAGAGCTGGAAGATAATGTAGTAACGATCAAGCGTGTAACCAAGGTCGTTAAAGGCGGACGTAACATGAGATTTACTGCATTAGTAGTAGTTGGCGATAAAAACGGTCATGTAGGCGTCGGTCTGGGAAAGGCGACAGAAATTCCAGAAGCCATCCGCAAAGGAAAAGAAGATGCTACGAAAAAGTTAGTAGAGGTTCCGCTGGATGAAAATGGAAGCGTACCGCATGACTTTACAGGTAACTTTGGAAGCGCTTCCGTTTTGATCAAGAGGGCGCCGGAAGGTACTGGTATTATCGCAGGCGGTCCGGTTCGTGCGGTACTTGAACTTGCAGGGTATAAAAATATCCGTACAAAGTCTCTTGGTTCAAATAATAAGCAGAACGTTGTACTTGCAGCACTTGAGGGTCTGAAGCATTTAAAGACTCCGGAAGAAGTTGCCAGAGCTCGCGGTATTTCTGTGGAAGAGCTTTTGGGATAGGAGGTTTATCATGGCAGATAAGTTAAGAATTACTTTAGTAAAATCCACGATTGGCGCTATTCCGAAGCAGCGTGCAACGGTAGAGGCGCTTGGCCTTAGGAAGATCGGCAAGACAGTCGAACTGCCGAACAACGATGCCGTGAAAGGCATGGTCTGGCATGTAAGGCATCTTGTAAAAGTGGAAGAAATCTAAAATATAGTTTAGAAAAAATGCATTGAGGGAAATTTAAGTAGAATGCTTGAATTCCCTGCAATGCATTTTTTTGATTTAGTAGGAAACTTCTCGCTTCCTATTAAATTAAAAATATTTATACGCACAACCAGCAGAGGAAAAAGTCACTTCGTGACGCTGGCTGGCGCGGCGGCTTGCCGTCAGCGTTGTGTATTGCGGCTACAGCAGATTTCTATATCAGATTCTATGGATTGCTGGCGCCTGCCGCAAAAATTGCAGGAGGATGGCAGAGGAGGATAACAGAGTAACTATTTTGCATGGTATTTTTAGTGGAATAAATGCTATAGCAGTTTTTTTGCTTTTTGTATAGAATAATATACTAAGGGGGGTTTTCTGTTAAAAAGGTTGACGAGGAGAAGAGGATGTCCTGTTCCTGTGGGGACAGGGCGCGGAAAAATGAGGTGAAGTATGAAAAAAAGAAAATTTCAGAAGCTGCTGCTGGCGGCAGCGGCGGTAGGTATCATGGGGATGGTTATGCCGGGAGCGGCAGGCGGGAAGGTTTGTGCGGCGAAGACAGCGCAGCAGTCTTCTCTTAAACTGACAATGTCAGCGCCTTCCGGGTGTTATGAAAGTGCATTTTCTTTAACCATCAGTTGTCCGGGGGCGTCAAAGATTTATTATACCACAGATGGAAGCAACCCTGTTGACAGTTCGACCAGACAGGAATATACGTCGGCAATCACAGTTGGCAGCCGGGCTGGCGAGGCAAATTACCTCGCGGCAGTCGACCCGGCGGCGTTTGAGTCAGATCACGCAACTTTTGCCAACGGCGCGGTGGGAGACGCCTATCAGGCGCCACAGGCGTCAGAGGTGGACAAGGCGACTGTGATCCGTGTAGCGGCGGTGGATCTTTTCGGGGCATATACCAAAGTCTCTACCAATACTTATTTTATCGGTACTGTGGCAGAGCATATCCAGGGGATCAAGGAGAGCGCCGAGGCAGCCGGAATGCCGCTTGCCGTGATGTCGATTTCTGTAGATTACAGAGATTTATTTGACGATAATACCGGGATTTACGTAAAAGGGCAGGCGCATAACCAGCTTGTCAGCGAGTATATCCAGCAGGGGAAAATTACCGCAGACAATGCAGCGCAGGTGATTGGCGAGCTGACGGGAAATTATAAAGGAAAAGGAAAGGACTGGGAGAGGGCTGCCCATATCGACTACCTTGAGAGCAGCGGGGAGACGATGGACTGCAGGCTGCAGCAGGATTGCGGGATTCGTCTCCAGGGCGGTTCGCGCACCGCATTGCAGAAGAGCTTCCGCTTGTATGCAAGGAGCTCTTATGGGAATAAGAACTTTAAATATCCGTTTTTTGGAGAACCCTATAAAAATACGGCCGGCAGCGTGATAGAGAAGTTTGACAGACTGACTCTGCGCAACGGAGGGGGCAATCTCTTTTCTATTAAATATAACGATGCCTTCTGGCAGTCGCTGCTTGGCGATCTGAAGTGCGATACCCAGCAGGCAAGGCCGTGCGTTGTCTATCTGGATGGGGAATACTGGGGAATCTATATCCTGCAGGAGGATTATAGCGCAGATTATTTTGAAGAAAAGTATGGAGTGGTAAAAGATGACGTTGTCCTCTACCAGGGAGACGGAGGGCAGCCAGGATATGAACTGGAGGAAGGGACGCTGCCGGACGGGGTGACAGATACCGGCTATTTCCTGACCGATCTGCAGCAGTTTTTCCAGAGCCACGCAGACTTGAAAAATCAGGCGGATTATGACGCATTTACCGCCATGGTAGACGAGAACTCCGTGAAGGACTTCTTTGCCGCAAATATCTGGATGAATAATAAAGGCGCCTGGCCAGCAGAAAACTGGTCTATGTGGAAGACGGTCAAAACCGATGCGGCAAATGCATACGCCGATGGGAAATGGCGGTTGTGCCTGAATGATCTGGATAATATCGGCGTAAAAGGGGCGGAGTCTGCCGCAGAAAATACGATCGCATCCGGAAATAACAAAAAATACGGGTTATTAGATATGGCTACCGATAATCCGGCGGTGCTCTGCTTCGCCTATCTGATGTCGAACGAAACATTCCGGAACAGTTTTGCAGCGCGTGTCAGGGAGCTTGGCGCAGGGCAGTTTGCAGGGGCGGCGGCTTCCCTGGAAAAATATTCCCAAATATACCAGCCGCTGTTTCCACAGTTTTTTACAAGATTTTGCGGGGCTTCGCAGGCTGCCACTCTGCTGACAGAGGCGCAAAGCGGGAGCAGCAGGAGTTACCAGGCAGTTTCCGGATTTATAGCAGGCAGGCCGGCGAATATCGAGACCATGCTGCAATGGGTCACTACATTTTATCAGACGCACGACACCTACAAGGGCGGTGACATTGAAGAGACAACAGAAGAGAAAAAAGAGGACGAGGAGAAGGATCAAAAGAAAGAGGAAAAGAAGAAAAACCAGAAAAAGAAAAAGATCGCTACATTAAAAGTGACGGCGAAAAAAGGGAAAAAAGTAATCCGGGTCAAGACAATCAAGAAAGCAAAGGTCAAAGTATCCCTGCGCAAAAAGCTGATCAAAAAAGGTAAAAAGAAAGTGAAGCAGATTACTTTTTCCGCTTCTAAAAACAAAAAAGGGAACGTAACCGTAAAGCTTGCCGGAAAGCTGAAAAAGGGGATGAAAATAACCGTGACAGTGTCTAAAAAAGGTTATAAGACCCGAAAAGTGACGAAAAAGGCAGCATAAATGTGAGGAGCAGACCATGATCAATCCAGGTATGGTGTTTAAGCGCTATGAAAAGAAATATCTGTTGACAAAAGAGCAATACGAAAACTTTCGGAAAGCGGTAGAACAATATATGCAGGAAGACAGCTATGGGAAGAGCACAATATGCAATATCTATTATGATACCTGTAATTATGAGCTGATCCGGGCTTCGATTGAGAAGCCGGCGTACAAGGAAAAGCTGCGGCTTCGCAGTTATGGCGTTCCGAAAAGACAGTCTCCGGTATTTCTTGAAATAAAGAAAAAATATCACGGGGTCGTATATAAGAGAAGAATCTCCCTGCCGTTAGAGGAGGCGTGCCGGGGAATAGCGCAGAGAGAGATAAACGGCATAGAAGGCCAGATCGTCAATGAGATCAATTATTTTTTGCAGCATTACGAGCTGCAGCCGGTTATTTTTCTCGCCTATGACCGGATCGCAATGTATGGGAAAGAAGACGAGGAACTCCGGATCACTTTTGATTTTTCAATCCGGAGCAGACGGAGGGAATTAGACCTGTCCGCGGGGGATCATGGAAAGCTTCTCTTGCCGGACGGAAGCGTTGTGATGGAGATCAAGGTGCGCGATACCTATCCATTCTGGCTGGTGCAGGCATTAGAAGAATTTGAGATTTATCCGGCGTCATTTTCTAAATATGGGAAAGTGTTTGAGGAGGACATCCTGTCCGGAGAGATAGAAAAGCATCATGGTTCGTCGGTACCGCGGACTGCCCTGTCCAGAGCATCGGGGGAATATCATCCGAAAAAGAGAAGAGGGTTTGAGCTCCCTCAGAATGAGACGAGACTGCGGGCGGGGAGGATTTGGAAGCGCCGTAACCCGAAGTATAAAAAAATACCATAGATACATAGCAATTTGTTGTATCTGGAACAGGAGAAAGATATGTTTGATAGTATATTACAAAATAACTTAAGCACGCTTACATACCGCACCGCTTTTATCTGCACAGGATTTTCCCTGTTGCTGGGGCTTGCGATCGCACTGTGCTATTATTTCAGCGGCAGGGCGACCAAGTATTTCTGTATTTCCTTAGCGATCCTGCCGGTGCTGGTACAGACAGTGATCATGCTGGTAAACGGAAACCTCGGAACGGGAGTTGCCATTGTGGGGGCATTCAGCCTGATCCGTTTCCGCTCCATACCGGGGACGAGCCGGGAGATCACCTGCGTGTTTTTTGCGATGGTGGTCGGCCTGGCGGCAGGGACCGGCTATGTGACATATGCAATATTTATCACAGTGTTTGTCTGTGTGTCCATGCTGTTGTTAAATCTCCTTCCGTTCCGGGGGAGAAAAGAAAAACAGCAGACGCTAAAGATCACGATTTATGAGGATTTGGACTACACGGAGATTTTTGATGATTTATTCAAGGAGTATTTAAAATACTGGGAGATTGAACAGGTTAAGACGATCAATATGGGAAGCATGTATCAGATTGTGTACAAAATGGAGCAGAGGGACAAGAAGCGGGAAAAAGAGTTTATTGACGCCCTGCGCTGCAGGAATGGGAATCTCAATATTGTGTGCGGGCGTTACATCCAGCCGGTTGACCAGTTATAAAGAATATTACGGAAAGGAAAGAGGGAAACTATGGAACGGAAAAGACAAATCAAAAGCTGCAGGTTATGCGGTGTTTTTCTGTTTTTACTGGCGGCTTTTATCTTGTGCGGCGGCCGGGCGGGCGCACAGGCCAAGACATATAAGCTGGGAAAAGGAAGCATAACTGCGGCAAAGAAGAGCATTGTAGTGAAGAAAAACAAAAAGACCGTGACGATAAAAAAGAGCGGGAGCTATACGCTGTCCGGGAAAATACAGGATTACCGCATTGTAATGCGAAAGGAAAACCTGAAAGTGACACTGGCGTTAAAGAACGTGACGGCGACCAACAATAAATATCCATGTATTTATAATTCCAAGAAGTCGGCGGCGCTGACAATCTCCGCCGCAAAAGGAACGGTAAGCCATCTGACCGGACCGACAGCTTTTGCGGCGGCGGCCGGAGGAAAAGCAGACCCGGACGCCGTGATCTTCAGCGATGGAAATCTGACGCTGGCAGGCAGCGGTTCAGTTTATGTAAACGACCGCTCAGGCAATGGGGATGCGATTGGCAGCAAAAAAAGTATCACATTAAAAAGCGGCTCGTACAATGCGACGTCAAAGGCGTCTTCCCTGCAGGGCGACAATATTTATGTGAAAGGCGGCAGCCTGGCGGGAAATTCCCAGGATACGTCAGTCAAGGCGTCAGGCAAAGTGACTGTCACAGGCGGCGTTCTCAGGCTGAGCGCAGTCGATAAGGGAATCCAGGGAAAGGCGGGAGTTATCATCAAAAAGGGAACGATCAATGTGACAACGACGAAAAGAGAAGGGGCGGGCTTTGAAGATTTCCGTGGGATCACGGCGGGAGTATCCGGTGCAAATGGGAAAAAAGCAGTGGCCGGTTCAATCTGGATATCCGGAGGGAACATCACGGTAAAGTCGTACGGCGATTGTATCCATGCGGCAAATAACGTTACGATTAACGGCGGTACATTTCACCTGACCAGCGATGACGACGATGGGATCCAGGCGAAGCAGACGCTGGTGATCACTGGAAGCGCCAGGCTTACGATCGCTGCAAAAGGGAAAAAAATAAAAGGCGGCGTGGAAAATATTGCCCCATCAGTCAAATATTAAGATAACCGGAAAACTGTCGGGCTGCTGTGCAGACACCAGGAGAAAGCAATCTCTTTGATTTCTTCGTAACTATCAACCTGCAATCTGCCGGAAACAGTGCAGACGCCAAGAGAAAGCAATCTCTTTGTTTTCAGCAAAAATCGGGAGGTTTTCTGCAACATTTTTCAAAAGACATAGAGCGCAGTTTACTTTTACAATACGATCAGGACACGGATTCTATTTCTGTGGAAAAGATTTATGATGGGAAAGAGCTGGCATACTGGGATGAGACTTGGATGATCTATCGGAAGGAAAAAGAACTGTTTGTTGAAAATATTCATACTCATAAAGTAAGTAAAGCATTTGAAAGTGACACAACGATTCATATTGATGTGTCAGATGACATTGTTACTTTATGGGATATAAAGAATGCAGAGTTGAAAAATTCAGATATATTTATATTACAATAGGAACAACACTACAATTTACATTGAGTATATATGAGGATGATAAATGTATAAAAGCAATAGACTGTATCGAAGTTAGACAGGGGATATTGGATGATACATTACAGAAAAACAGGTTATAAGAAAGAGGAATTAAAATGAAAAAGAAATTAATATTATTTATCACTTTTGCCGTATTACTTACATCATGTAACTACAATAATGCCAAGGATCAGGCTTTGGACAATGAAATTAATACCTCTCAGCCTTTACAGCAAGAATTTACTGTAAAGGCAAATGAAAAAATTGGAAATATTTTTGCAGAAGGGGGAAAATCCAAAAAATTCGGAGTGGAAATAGTGGATAATTATTTTCCTGGATCAATGACGAAAGGCGAGGATGGATCTTGTTACTATTTTAGAAGAGTAACAGAGGGAGAAAGAGAGAGATATACATTTTATAAAAATAACAATCAAAAAGTGTGTGAGACAGAGATGCCATCAAAGCTACGAAAAAAGGCTGGTATAAATAGTTTTGCACAATATCAGGGGTATTTTTTTGTTGAAATATATGGAGAATTACATGGAGAAGCGAAACACTATTTGTCGGCTATCAATATAAAAGATGGTACTTGGGAAAAAATAATAGAAGGTCCAGGACCGGCACATAAAATATTTATATATGACAATAAATTCATATGTACATATGTTGAAGAGGTTAAGGTTTATGATTTGAAGGGAAATATGAAAGAATATAAGATAGAGAAAGATTTGGTAAAGAAAAATGCATGGGTATCAGTTCAATGCATTGCTGATGGAAAAATATATTATTTTTATACGGTGGAGGAGGATGAGAAAATGTCAGATGAGAAAAACGATAAATATACAGGAAAGGTGAAATGCTGTGATTTGAATGGAGAAAATAATAAAACGATTTGTTATTATCAGTCAAATGATGAAGCCAGTTGGTATGATAATTTGAGGCTTGATGATCAATATATTTATCTAATAGCTGGTTATACACTATTTCGGATACCGCTTTATGGAGGGAAGATTGAAAAGGTATCTAATAGAGGCATCTATTTTTATGACATTTCAGATACCTATATTTTCTTTTTGGATGAATCGAATACGAAATTATATAAGATAAGAAAAGATTTATCGGGACAAATAATACTGGTAAGAGAATCCGGACCGTGTAATTTGGATACTCCCTTTCTATGTGTGGGCAACCATATCATGCTGGAGGAATGTGACGAAAAACAGGAGGATTTGATTGGAGAGGTTGAAGATAATGAATTGCCTCTATATATAGAGTATGTAAATGATTACAGTTGGTTGACAGAAGAGGGTGTGCTTGAGGATACGGTTAAAGGGATTCATTTATCGGATAAAAGGTATAAAAAGATAAGGGATAAACTCAAATCGTTGACGAAATAAGTCAGATTCATCAAGAAAATATAATATTAAACGGGATTGCCTTGCTATGTCATACATTTGACATTTACGCCTTTCATAAATATAATGATTTGTAAAAAAGACACGAAAGGCAGATGCGATATTCCATTTGCAGAATCGATGAAAAGGGCATATATTCTCATGAAACGATTCTTATGATCAGATTTCCAAACGGCAGTGGAAGGAGAATAGAAAAATGCCAAATAATTTTTTAGGAGTATAATAAATGTTTCAAGACTATTCTTTTTTTAGCAACTGGAGATATGTTTTTCGAGAAATGTGTGCATATGACAGAAGATATCCATGGTATATTGCCCTGAGATCTGTGACGGCATTTTTGGGACCGTTTCTTGCCGCTGTAATTCCCAGTGCTGCTATTTATCTGATAGACAGGGAGGTGGACTGGCTTACTTTTTCTTCTGCTATTGTTGGTCTGGCGATTGGAAATTTTATTCTGGGGATGATTTCTACAAAGATTGATACGGTGATTCGGAGCAAGAATTTTTTCGTGGCATATCAGCCGGTGCAGCATCGGGCTGTTTCTAAAATATTAGATGTGGATTATGCGGTTTTGGAGACGGCAGAAGGGAAACGGCTTGCCAATGGAGCCATGAGCAGTTATGAGCGTGACTGGTTTGGCTGGAATCGCATTATGGATATGTTTACGCCCTTTGCTTTCAATTTATTGGGAATTGTAGTTTATACGATAATCCTGATTCCGAAGTGTCCCTGGGTGCTCCCTGTTTTTGCAGTGATGTCAGTGATGAATATTCTGCTGGAGAAGGAGATATCTATTCGGAGTTATCGGAAACACGTGGATGTGATTACGGAGGCGGACAGCCGGGTCGATTATTTTTTTCAGCGGAGCACTTCTGCCACAGATGGAAAAGATATTCGCCTCTTTCAGATGGAAGAGTGGTTTTCTTCTATTATGGAGTTTTTGATCAGGAAGAGGCTGCATGTCTGGAAGAGGGTAGAGATGGCATATTTTATACCGAACCTTTCCGATACGGTCTGGACGTTGGTGAGAGATTTGATTGCCTATGGCGTATTGGTAAATCTTTTTCTGCGGGGCAATCTGGACGCAGCTTCTTTTACATTATACCTGGGTGTTATTACCGGATTTGCCGGATGGCTGAACGGTGGCAATATGGGGGATGGCTTTGTCCGGGCAAACAGTGAGATGATGCGGTGCAGCGGGTGGATCAGTTCTTATCGGAGTTTTCTTGCGCTGTGGAGCCCATATGATGGTGAGGAAAATGAAGAGGAAGGTATGGGAAAAGGCGAAAGAGGAATCGGCATGGAGGACGCTTTGGAAGACAATGGAGTGACTATAGAATTTCGCAATGTCTGCTTCTGTTATCCAGAGGCGGAACAAGACATCATACATAATCTAAGCTTCAAGGTGCAGGCGGGGGAAAACATTGCACTGGTGGGGGTAAATGGAGCGGGAAAAACAACGCTCGTGAAACTGCTGTGTGGTTTTTACCGTCCAAATTCAGGACAGATTTTGATCAATGACAGGGACATTGGGGAGTATCCTGCTGGCAACTATCGGGAACTTTTGGGGGCAGTTTTTCAGGATATGATGATAATGGCGGCTTCGGTTGCTGAAAATGTTGCTTGCTGCAGGGAGGAGGAGATTGATAAAGAGCGGCTTTGGCGTGTGCTTCGTTTGGCGGATATCGATGAAAAGATCAAAGATCTTCCGAAACAGGAGAAGACGATGGTGACGAATTTTCTGGATAAGGACGGCATTCTTTTTTCCGGCGGAGAGATACAGAGAATCATCCTGGCGAGAGCCTTGTATAAGGACGCTCCCCTTTTACTCTTAGACGAACCTACCAGCGCTTTAGACCCGATAGCGGAGACAGCAATCTATGAAAAATATTATGCACTGTCAAGAGGAAAGACAACAGTCTTTATTTCTCACCGGCTGGCGAGTACTAAGTTTTGTGATCGAATTTTATTTTTTGAAGATGGAGGGATACAGGAAGACGGCACTCATGAGGAACTGATGGAACAGCAGGGAAAATATGCAGAGATGTTTTCTATTCAGAGCCAGTATTACAAGGAGGATGGTCATGGCGGAGAAGAATAAGAATGCGATCAGTGATGAGAGAGAATCAGCGGGGCAGATTTTGCAAAAGTTTTTCCATGTCATATATATCAATATAAAATTATGCAAATGGATTTTGCCCTGCAATCTGTTAAAAAATATGATTCATGCAGCAGTGCCCTATGTGGGGATTGTCTATGGATATGACATTTTAAATGGGCTGACGTCTGGGGACTCCAGACAGGAAGTCATGGATGTGGTATACCGGCTGGTGTTTGCCACGTTTGCATTGACGCTTTTGTTTCATATTCTGGATAAGATGGGAAATGCCATGCGGGACAGCATTCGTTATCGGATTCAGAAGGAGGTAGCGGAAAAAGCGGTCGGCCTGGATTATCAGGATTTGGAGAAGCAGGAGACGATGCAGATTCTGGCGGCTGCGTTGGAGGGGGAAAAGGAAAGTGGCGGTATTTACTGGTTTTCCGACAAGCTTGGAATATTGATCGGAGATATTGCGTCTATTGTCTATGCTTTTATCGTGCTTTTTCCGATTCTGACGGTGGCAGGGAATGGCGGCGGAAATGGTATTGAACAGATTTTGAACTCAAAGTGGATGCTCTATCTGATCTTTCTGTTGAATCTGTTTAGCATGTTTTTGTTTATGTGGATATCTAAGGCGGGGAATCAGAAGCAATATCATCTGTATGAGGAAAGTTTGGATTCGGTGCGCAAGGATAGTTATTTTTATCGGGAGATTCTAAGCAAGTATCAGACAGGGAAGGAAATTCGTATCTATGGCTTGAAGGATCTGCTTCTGCGTGATATGACGGCGGTATGGGAGGAAAAATGCGATATCCAGGCTCGCAAGATTGCACTGCAGGAGAGAATAAGCGTTGAATATCAGGTGGTACAGGCGGTACTTCTGGTATTTTCCTATCTTGTTATAGGAATGCGCGGTGTGAATGGAGCGCTTACCGGGGCGGCAGTGGTCAAATATGTCTCAGCGCTGACGGCATTGGGCGGCGCCTGCCGATATATGGTAGAGCATTTTGAAAATGTATTATTAAATATGCAGTATCTGCATCATTACTATGAATATCTGCATCTGCCAAACCGGAAGGAGTCGGGAAGCATACCCATAGGAAATCTTGCAGGGCAGGAATTTACAGTTGTCTTTGAACATGTATCGTTTCGGTATCCTGGTGTAGATCGATACAGCCTGAGGGATATCAATATGACAATGCGTTATGGAGAGAAGATTGCATTGGTCGGTCCAAACGGAGCGGGGAAGACTACGCTGATCATGCTTCTGTGCCGTTTATATGAACCCACAGAGGGAAGGATTTTATTAAATGGGAAGGATATCAGGGAATACGATTACAGGGAATATCTGAATTTGTTTGGCGTGGTGTTTCAGGACTTTAAATTATTTGCCATGAATGTGGCGGAGAACGTGGCTGCGGCCGGGGAATACGAGGAGGATAGGGTCTGGGAATGCCTTGAGAAGGCTGGGATTAAGGAGCGTGTTTGCCAGATGGATGAGGGGATACGGACTCAGCTTTATAATGTGGGCGTGAAGGGCGTGGAGGTATCGGGTGGAGAGGCACAGAAGATTGCTATTGCAAGAGCCTTGTATAAAGAGGCGCCTTTTATTATACTCGATGAGCCGACCAGTGCGTTAGACCCGGTAGCGGAGTATGAGATTTATGCGGGATTTGATAGATTGATTGCGGATAAAATGGCGGTGTACATATCTCACAGGATGTCAAGCTGCCGGTTCTGTGAGCGGATCCTGGTGTTGGAGAAAGGACATATTGCAGAAGAGGGGGATCACAATACGCTGCTGCGGCAGAATGGAATCTATGCAAAGATGTGGAATATGCAGGCTAAAAATTATCAATGAGAAAAAGGCGGGTCGTTTGTACCTGCCTTTTTCTGATGGAACTTTTTTAAAATAAACGTTTCTGTGCATGGTGGAGAATGGAGATATAACCGGTTTTCTATGCCTATTTATAATACATAAGTATTTATTATAAGTATTTGTTATTTATAGGAAGTGATGTTATATTAAGAGTATCAAGCAGCTAGAAAAGGTTCCAATATACAAGGAATGGGAGAAGGCAAACGGTTATGAAAAAAGAGGGAATGCTAAGGAATAGGGAAGATATAGGGCGCTGTACAGATAAGTGCAGCAAGAATAAGATGCAAAAAGAGCGTATGATAAGGAATATGGAAGACGCCGGCTGTGGTGAAGATTTGATTCAGCGGTTTTTACACTGCTACCATACAGGAGATATAAAAGGCGGACTGCGCATTTTGTCTAGTCACCGACAGGTGTTGCTGGATGCGATCCATAAAGAGGAAAAGGAGATTGACTGTTTGGACTATCTGGTCTGGCAGATTGAAAAAGAGCAAAAAATGGCTGAGAGTATATAGCCTCTCGGATTCATATGAGCAGGCATAGATTTGTATTTTGACAACTGAATATTGTGAAATTTTGAAAAGA
>CANQCD010000007.1 GCA_947589455.1 uncultured Lachnospiraceae bacterium
GGGCGGCTACACTCAGGCCGGAAACGGCTATCAGCCGGGAAGCGGCGCGCAGGGCGGCTACACTCAGGCCGGAAACGGCTATCAGCCGGGAAGCGGCGCGCAAAGCGGCTACACTCAGGCCGGAAACAGTTATCAGCCGGGAAGCGGCGCGCAGGGCGGCTACACCCAGGCCGGAAACGGCTATCAGCCGGGAAGCGGCGCGCAAAGCGGCTACACCCAGGCTGGGAATAACGGCTATCCACAGATGGAAAACGGTCAGTTTCAGCCGGGCGGTTACAATCAATATGGAAATCCGAATGAAGGAAAGGGATTTGCGATCGCAGGCATGATATTAGGCATTCTTTCCGTTGTGTGCTGCTGTTTCCGCATTAATCTGATATTAGGTATCGTTGGTCTTGTGCTTTCTGTCTATACCATCCGTCAGAATAAGCCGGGCAGAAAGATGGCAGTAGCGGGTATCATCTGTTCCGCAGTGGGGCTTTTCCTTTTCCTGTTGTTTTTGTTTTTGGATATCGTCTATGCGGATCAGATCCAGCAATTTATGCGGGAAATCCTATCAGAGATGCAGATGGATGGAGCATACTATGATTCCGATCTATGGGATTTTTAAGAATTTTATTTTGTTATCCCAACCGCCGGCTGATCGGTGGTTGGGATTTTTTGCGGGAACGGCAGCTTCTCGTTTCCTATAAAGTAAAAATATTTATGCGCACAACCAGCAAAGGAAAATGTCACTTCGTGACGTCCGCTGGCGCGGCAAAGTGTGCTTCGCATTTTGTTTTTATTTGCGATCGTTTATTTTAAGTCGCCATATTCTATGACCCATTTCATTCCCTTGTATTTTGTATGCGGGTTTAAATAACCAGTCGTTGGCAGACAGTAATCATCATTTTTAGGCATCTGAAATCCATAGTCCTTGGAAGCGATTTTCCCATGTTTCATTGTGACCACAGAAACAGAGCAGGCGCCCATATGACCCTCGATTTCCAGAACGCCTTTTCCGGGATATGCGACATAACTCGTATGGGTGGCGTAGATCTTGCCTGCTTTTACTGTCTTGTTTTTCTTGAAAGTATAGACAACCGTTGTGGCATCTGCTTCACAGCTCCCATATTTTATGAGAAGTTCCGGACTTTTATCCCGGTCTAAGTCTGCGAGGTAGTACCCCCAGATATAATATGTTTTGTGATATTTTTTATGATATCGTTTCACCATTTTGTAATATGCTTTTTTCTGTTTTTTTGTCATTTTGTGCAGGGAGGTATCCCGATCTGTTTTTTTCATTTGCTTCAGATATTGTTTTGCTTTGCTGTATTGCTCTTTTTTAAAATACTTTAGATAACTGGTCAGTAGGCTGGTGTTCGTCGCCGCATCTGCCTGTACGGTAGACAAGGAAAGAAACAGTGAGATGTGCAATACGGTAAAAAGCAATGCGAATAGGATACAAACGGTTCTTTTCATAAAAATCCTCCATTTCACCGCCGTTTTTCTGGCGGTATGATAATATCATCTGCTATCTGCGTATTATATCAAATTGCCTGGTTAGAATCAAATTTCAACTTCTTTTGCTAAAAGTTTTCTCGGAGAAAGAGACGGAAATATCTCGCGCCATGGGGATGTTACAGACAGGGCGGCGGGGATTGGAAAGAATTTTCGGAATATTTTTCCTTTTCCTGCATAAGTAATACTATAGCGCAATAGAAAAGATGGAGCAAGGAGGGACTATGGGAAGTTTTCAGGTATACAGCGACTTGGCAGAGAGGACAAACGGAGAATTTTATCTGGGGGTATGCGGTCCGGTGCGGACAGGGAAATCTACTTTTATCAAGCGGTTTATGGAGCTGCTGGTACTGCCTGGGATTGCAGATGAGAATGACCGCGCAAGAGCCACGGATGAACTTCCGCAGTCAGCCGACGGAAAAACGATTATGACAACAGAACCGAAATTTATCCCGAAAGAGGCAGTATCGGTAAACTTGTTTGGCGAACATCCGGTCAAGGTACGGCTGATTGACTGCGTAGGTTATATTGTAAAAGAAGCCGAAGGCATGTTAGAGGAAGAGAACGAAAGAATGGTGATGACGCCGTGGTCAAAGGAGGCAATGCCTTTTGCACAGGCTGCGGAATTTGGCACCAGAAAGGTGATCCATGAGCATTCAACGATAGGCATCGTAGTGACGACAGACGGGAGCTTCGGAGAGATTCCGAGAGAGGCATATCTAGACGCCGAGGCGCGGACGATCCAGGAATTAAAAAAGATCGGCAAGCCGTTTGTTGTATTGTTAAATTCCTCCAGACCGTACAGTGAGGAGACCGCTGCGATCGTTTCAGAGATCAATGAGAAATATGATGTGTCTGCGATGGCGGTAAACTGTAACCAGCTGCGCAGTGAGGATATCCAAGGCATCATGGAAGGGATCCTTGCCTCGTTTCCTGTCAGGCAGATCGCCTTTCAGCTGCCCAAATGGGTAGAAATGCTCCCAAAAGAGCACTGGCTGAAGGCAGAGCTGA
Source organism: uncultured Lachnospiraceae bacterium (assembly GCA_947589455.1). GTDB lineage: Bacteria > Bacillota > Clostridia > Lachnospirales > Lachnospiraceae > Butyribacter. Next base: position 2,512 of record CANQCD010000007.1, read on the forward strand.
TAGAAAAAGTACGCGGGATTTTAGATAAAATTACCAGGATCAGAGATGTGACGGAAGAGAATATGGCAGTGGACAGCGATTTGATCAGGCAGTTCCGCATCAGCCGCATGGGGATGGAAAACGGCGTTGTGGAAGTTGACGCGCTGTTTGACGACAGCCGCTACTACCAGATTTTAAGCGAGCTTGTAGGCACCGGGATCAGCGGCGAGTATGAACTGATCCATCTGTTAAAGGAATATGTAGAAAAGAAAAAAGATATTGAAAAATTCAGCGATGCATGGAATGAGGTACGCCGAAAAGGGTATGGAGTCATTACGCCGGGAGTAGATGAGATACTGATCGACGAGCCGGAGCTGATACGCCATGGAAGCAAATATGGCGTAAAAATAAAAGCAGTCAGCCCGTCAGTCCATCTGATCCAGGCAAATATTGAGACGGAGATCGCGCCGATCGTTGGGACCCAGCAGCAGGCGGAAGATCTGATCCAGTACATATCAGGCCAGAACAGCGAGAAAAAAGAATCCATCTGGGACACCAATATTTTTGGAAAAACAGTGCAGCAGCTGGTGGAAGAGGGGATGGACACCAAAGTAAACCGTCTGACAGATGAAAGCCAGGTAAAGCTTCAGGAGACGATCCAAAAGGTGATCAATGACAGCAATGGCGGACTGGTATGCATCATTATTTAAAAAATCTTATTTCTATATTGAAAAAATAGTGCAAAAAGCCTATAATGATACTGATAGAACGACAAAACAGGGCTTCGGACAGGAAAGGCAGTCCGAAACTGTTACCAACAGATAGAGAAATGAGGTGAATGAGTGATGGATATGTCTGTTTCAGCAATGGGAAATCCTTATGAGTCTTATGGCACACCGAGAGTAGAGAACAATCCGGCTGATATTTTGATAGCGGAAGAGCAGCTGTCCCAGATAAACGGTTATCAGCAGAATGTCCGGAATGGCGAAGACGGGCAGGGAGTGATCCGGACGGCAGACGGAGCGCTTTCCGGGATTGCCGACAGCCTGCAGCGTATGCGGGAGTTAAGCGTCCGTGCATCCAGCTCTGCGTTATATACAAAGGAAGACCGCAAGATCATGCAGCAGGAGATCAACCAGCTAAAGGAACATATTTCTGATATTGCAAAAAACACGCATTTTAATACGAGGAAGCTTTTGGACGGAAGCATGGCGGATCTGCATCTTGCCTTAAATCCGGAGGGCGGCGGATTGTCAATCCAGATGGCAGACGCCACATTGGAAGGCCTTGGGATTGCAGATTATGATGTGACAGGTGATTTTGATATCTCTAAGCTGGATGAGGCGATCAAGAGAGTGGGAAACGCAAGGGCGTCTTTGGGGGCGCAGGGCAATGCGCTTGACCACAGTATCAGCGTCGGCAGCCTGTCAGCGGAGAACCTGACGGCTTCCTACAGCAGGCTCAGCGATATGGATATCGAAAAATATCTGAGCGAGAAGCAGAAGAGAGAGATCATGGATCAGTACCGTTATTTTGCGGTCAACAGCCAGCGTCAGCAGAAAGAGAGCATGATACAGAAAATGTTTATGTAAGGTTCTGTGCACAGCAGGCGGGAAGAAACAATCCTTTTTGGCGTGTCCGCACGCAAAAAAGGATTGTTTTGTCACAATTTACGGTCTAACCGATAAAGAACAACCTCGCAGATATTGACTGCGGGGTTTTTTCATGGTTAATAGGAGTTGCCTGTGTATTTTTCGTGTCTGCGGAAAACAGTCTGTGGAAAACAGCGCGGGGAGTCTTGACAATTATTAAGCAAGTTGCTATAATTTTATACGCTATGTAATATTTTTGTAATAATTGCATAGATTGAACAGTAGAAATCGTATTACGTGATAAAGAACGGAGTGTCATTATGAAAAGGAGATGTATGGAAGGGGCGGCAATCGGGCTTACATTAGCAGCTTTCTGCCTTTTTGTACCAAATCCAGGACAGGCTGCCACTGCCAACCTGCTGGAAGAGAAACCATTGGCAGGCATTACACTTTCTTTAGACCATTACTGCGAGAATGTGATGGAGAATGCCGCAGAGGAGGCAAAGCAGGAAGCGGAAGAACAGGAGAGCGGTTCTTCGCAGGACACAGACAAAGAGAAAAAGGATAAGAAATCAGAAAAGGAAAAGAAAGAAAGAGAAAAGAAGATCAAGCTGAACTTAAAATATGATAAGTTAGGCATTGCAAAAGTGGATACATATCTGAATGTCCGTTCAAAGCCCGGTGAGAGCTCCAAGATCATCGGAAAAATGACAAGGAATACAGGATGCAATATCTTAAACACCAAAAAGGGCTGGTCAAAGATTGAGTCGGGCAATGTAAAAGGATATGTCAAGACAGAATATCTGATCACTGGCAAAGAGGCGGAAGCGCGCGCCCTCAAGGTAGCGACACTCCGCGCAGTTGTCAATACGCAGACGTTAAACGTCCGCTATCTTCCAACGACTGAGTCAAGGATTTATGACCAGCTGTCAGAGGATGAAGAGTACACCGTTGAGCGCGAGCATTTGTCTAAGGATTCTATCAAAACATATATGGCAAAGCACAGCAGCAAAAAGGATACGAACGGTGTTGACTTAGGCGCAATGTACGACGATCTGGAAAATTGGGTCATGCTTTCTGTGGACAGTGAAAAAATGTTTGTCAGCAAAGATTTAGTCACGCTGAAATATAAGTTAAACCGTGCAGTTACGATTAAAGAGGAAGCGCATCGCGCCGCATCTTCTTCCGACTCCGGTTCTTCTTCTGTCGCGGGTTCTATTGTATCGTATGCGATGCAGTTTTTAGGGAATCCTTATGTGTGGGGCGGCACCAGCCTGACGAATGGCACGGACTGCTCTGGTTTTACGATGGGAATCTACAGGCATTTTGGATACAGCCTTCCGAGAGTATCTGCGGCACAGGCGGCGGCGACGCGGACTGTCAGCGCTAGCGACGTCCAGGTTGGCGATTTGTTCTTTTACGGAAGCGGGAGAGTCAGCCATGTGGCGTTATATATTGGAAACGGACAGATCATCCATGCGAGCAACGCAAGGGATGGAATTAAGATTTCCAGTGCATATTACCGGAAACCGTTAAAGATTGGGCGTGTTATGTGACGCGCTCTGCATTTGCAAGAAGAATAGTCAGAATATCAGTATGCAGGGAACATGGCTTCCCTGCATATTTGCTGTTGCGAGGAGAGATTGATGGATCATATTGTGATAAAGGTGATAATCGGGATAATCCTTTTGGGGATTTTGTTTGCTGTCAGGGCTTCCTTTGACAGGATTATCTGCCAAAGGAAAAAAGCAGACAGGATAGAGCAGGAATGGGGGATAGATACCAGAGAGGAATATTCAGATGAGATAAGGAAGAATATCGCTTCTTATTATCGCGGCAATCCGGAAGAGGGGCAGATTGACGACATTACCTGGAACGATCTGGATATGGATGCCGTGTTTGCTCTGGTCAACCATACGAGGACTTCTCCGGGAGAAGAATATTTGTATTATCTTCTGCGCACGCCGCAGTTTGACCATGCGCCGTTAGATGAGAGGGAGAAGCTGATCCAGAGCTTTTTAACCCATCCGGAGGAGAGGATGGAATTTGAGATGCTTCTCTATGATATTGGGAAGACAGATAAAATTTCTGTGTTTGAATTGCTCAGCGGGACGAAGGAATTAAAAAAGATAAAGAGATATCCCCATGTGGCCGCAGCCTGTGTGATGCTTGGCACACTCCTTTCCCTGCCGCTGTCTCCGGCGTCTGCGTTTCTCTTATTGTTTGCTGTGATGGGGGTCAACAGTTATTTTTATTACAGGGAAAAGGCAAAGATCATACAAAATATTTCCCTGTTCCATTTTATCCTGGGGATCATCAAACAGTCGGAAAAACTGGGCAAGATCAGGCTGCCCGGCTGTGAAACGTATTTTGAGAGGCTTAGAGAACTGTCGGGCAGATTTCAGAAATTCTGCAGATTCCGCTTTCTTGTCTATGCGGGCGACGGCATCTTTGCCGCTGCATTTGACTCGCTGTTTGACTATATCAGGATCTTATTTCACGTCGATCTGATCAAGTTCGGGACGATGATCAATGAGGTGCAAAAGTATCAGGCTGAACTGATGGAAATTTACAGGTTGACCGGATATCTGGAAAGTATGCTTGCCGTATCCTCTTTCCGCGCCAGGTATCCCCAACACGCCGTCCCGGTTTTAGAAAGAAGGCAAAGACCGGGGCTTCGGGCGGAAAATTTGTATCATCCGCTGGTAAATAATCCGGTGAAAAATACGATGGATACAGAAAAAAGCGTCCTGATCACCGGCTCAAATGCTTCGGGAAAATCTACATTTTTAAAAGCGCTGGCAGTCAATGCGATTTTTGCCCAGACTATCCATACTGTGCTGGCAGATTGTTTTACCGGAAGTTTTTCCAGGATTTATTCTTCTATGGCGCTGCGGGATAATATCGTTGCGCAGGAGAGCTATTTTATCGTAGAGATCAAATCCTTAAAAAGGATTTTTAATGCGATTTCTTTTGAGGAAGAGGAGAACAGGCGCGATACGGCGGATGGGGACAGAGGCGATCCGTTCGATGAGAAAGGGCGCGATGCGGCAGAAGGGGACGGACGCGATCCGCTCGATGAGAAAGGTCGCGATGCGGCAGAAGGGGACGGACGCGATCCGCTCGATGAGAAAGGGCGCGATACGGCGGATGGGGACAGAGGCCTTGCGGAAAACGGCACAAAAAAGTGGTTGGATGTGCCGGTTCTGTGCTTTATTGACGAAATCCTGCGCGGGACAAATACGGTAGAACGCATTGCGGCATCCTCCCAGCTGTTGCAGGAAATTGCAAAAGGGCGGGCGCTGTGTTTTGCCGCAACGCATGATATTGAGCTGACCAGACTGCTGGAGGAGAGCTTTGAGAATTATCATTTTGAAGAAGTCCTTTCGGATGGGGACATCTTGTTTGATTATACATTAAAAAACGGCAGGGCAACGTCAAGAAATGCGATTTCTCTGCTGGAATTGATTGGTTTTGACAAGAAAGTAACAGATCGGGCGCGCCGGCGCGTTGATACTTTTTTGGAAGAGGGCGTCTGGAAATAAGAGCTGTTATTGCCCTCCGCACGTCGCAGCGATGCGGGCAGCGTTTGCGTAAATCCCAGAAGACGGCGCTTGTTATTGCCCTCCGCACGTCGCAGCGATGCAGATAAAATTTGTATAAATCCCAAATATCCGTACAGACTAAAAGAGGGAACTTGTTTATTAGATGAAACAGGCGCCTGCATTGGCGGGCGTTAGAAAGGTGCGGTAAACCAATGAATGAGAGGATATCAATGGGATTAAAAACGGCGGGGATGCTCGCCTGCGTTGCGGTGGGAAGTTTTTTTACTTATCAGGGCGCTGTACAAAAAATGGAACAGATGCAGTCAGACTATGAATCACGCCTGTCGGAGCGAGTAGACGTCTATGTGACGAAACAGTTGGAGGAGGCGGCGAAGGATGTGGCAGGAAAGCTTGCCAAAGAGGAATCCGAGGCGATTTCTGCTGAGGCTTCCCTGGACAAGCTAGACGTCAATACCATCTTCCAGATCCAGAAATATGACGCTGCGACAGACAAGACCGTGACAGAGTATGAAACGCTGCCGGGAGAATTAGTCGGCGCTTCGCGCAAAGACGTGGATGCATATTTTCAGCAATATACGTTGGATTTGCCCGCAGAAGAATTTTTAGATGGACTGCAAAGCGTTGGTGTGGTATCCTTTTCCAAGGAGCGTCTGGTTGTAAAAAAAATATATGACGCTTCAAAAGTTGATTACCGATATTATCTGATCGCGCTGGATGGGGAGGTAGTCGTCTATTACGGCGACAAAAAGACGGTATATGAATATACGGGGATTGAGGTGAAAGATTTGCCGGCACAGGACAGGAAGGCGCTCAAAAATGGAATTGAGGTCAAGGATGAGGAAGAACTGTACAGTATTTTAGAAAATTTTTCTTCCTAGAAGGCAGGCTGCCGGGGAATTTCATATACAAGAGAACCAGTCCGCCCTGTCATGGCAGTATAGAAATGAGGGAGAATATGAGAAGTGCAGAAGTTTGCGTGATTGGCGGCGGCGCATCCGGCATGATGGCCGCGATCGAGGCAGGGCGGCGGGGCAGCCATGTCCTTTTGTTAGAAAAAAAATCCCGCGTGGGCAAAAAGCTTCTTGCAACAGGAAACGGAAGGTGCAATTTTACCAATCGGAAACAATCGCCCGCCTGTTATCACAGTGAGGAGCCAGAACTTCCGTGGAATATCATCAGGCAGTTTGACGAGAAACAATCGGCTGCGTGGTTTGAAACAATCGGCGTTCCGGCATGGGAACGAGACGGATATCTCTATCCGCTTTCGGGGCAGGCCGCCTCTGTCCTTCGGGCGCTGGAGCGTGAACTTGCCCTGACCGGGGCGGAAATCCATACAGAAGAGACGGTTCTGTCCATAGAGAAAAGAGAGACAGAAGACAGCCGGAGACAGGCGGGGAAAAACAGGCCGTTCCAGATCACAACGGATAAGGGGATTTATCTGGCAGGCAGCGTGATCCTTGCGACAGGCGGCATGGCGTCTCCTGTGCATGGAAGCACCGGGGATGGTTATTTATTGGCGGAAAAATTGGGACATTCTCTTATTCCGCCGGTACCGGCGCTGACTTCCCTTATCATTGAAGGGAAATTTGCAAAGCGATGGAGCGGCGCAAGAATAAAGGGGACGGTTTCCCTTTCCAGTGAAAACGGGGACGTACTTGCCGCAGAGAGCGGCGAGATACAACTGACCGCAGGCGGGATATCGGGAATCCCGGTGTTCCAGTTAAGCCATCTGGCAGCGCGGGAGATGGCAAAGAATCGTCAGGTTTTTCTGACGCTTGACAGCGTGGCGGGATGGAGTGAGACGGAGCTTAAGAGAGAACTTTTGTTTCGGCGGGAGCATAACGAGGCGCAGTCTTTTGGCGACCTGTTAGATGGGATTTTGCCAGAGCAGTTTGCCGCGGCGCTCCTTTTGTATGCCGGAGAGGATATCCGGAAAAGGGCGGGAGACTTATCGGAGCCGCAGATTGGGAAAATGGCTTCGCTGATGAAACAGCTCCGGCTCCCGGTCAAAGGGACCGGCGGCTTTGAAAAAGCGCAGGCGACAGCGGGCGGCGTTCCTGTCGGCGAGATCGATCCAGAGACAATGGAGTCGCTTTGCTGCAAAGGACTTTATCTGACAGGGGAGCTTTTAGATGTCAACGGCTGCTGCGGCGGATATAATCTGCAGTGGGCATGGACAACGGGATATCTGGCGGCGCAGGCGTTATCCCAAAGAGAGAGCCGGGTGGAAAAGAAAAGCTTCGGCGCAAAAGAGCAGGGCGGAAACAGATAGTGCATGGAGGCAGACATGTTACATATTGATCAGATAAAAATCCCTCTGGAACAGTTGTTAAAAGATGTTCCGGAAGAACTTTTAAAAAAGGGGACGATCGGCGCAGAGGAAGAAGGTCTTGTCAAAAAAAAGACATTAAAAAAACTTCGGATCGCGCCCGGACAGCTAAAAGAGTTTCAGATTGTAAAAAAGTCCCTGGATGCAAGAAAGAAAAACCAGATACAGTATATTTATCAGGTGGACTGCAGCTGCCGGGCAGAGAAAAAGATTCTGGCAAAATGTGGGAAAGGCGACGTGACTTATCGAAAAGAAGAGGCAGGCAAGAGAGGGGCTGGCACGGAGCGGCAGCAAACAGATCCGACGGGTCAGACCATAGCAGAACGGCGGCAAACAGAACCAGCGGGTCAGGCCATAGCAAAACGGCGGCAAACAGAACCGGCGGGTCAGGCCATGGCAGAACGGCGGCAAACAGAACCGACGGATCAGGCCATGGCAGAGCGGCAAACTCTTTTTGGTAAGGTGTCTATCGGTAAGAAGAGTCCAGATAACAGGCCTGTTGTAGTTGGATTTGGTCCGGCCGGGATGTTTGCGGCGCTGCAGCTTGCCAGAGATGGCAGGACGCCTCTTGTTGCAGAGCGGGGAATGGATGTGGATACGAGAAAACGTACCGTAGACCTGTTCTGGGAGACAAACGTTTTAGACCCGCAGAGCAACGTACAGTTTGGCGAGGGCGGCGCCGGGGCGTTTTCGGATGGAAAGTTAAACACCCTGGTCAAAGACGTCTCCGGCAGGAACCGCAGAGTATTAGAGACATTAGTGGAGTTTGGCGCGCCGTCAGAGATTTTATATCTGCAAAAGCCGCATATCGGAACAGACCGGTTACGAGAGGTGGTCAGGGAAATCCGCAGGGAAATTATCTCTCTGGGCGGAGAAGTATTATTTGGGACACAACTTGTCGGCTGGGATGCCGCAGACGGAGAATTGAGGGAAATTGAGCTGCAGGGAGAGAACGGCCGTATGCGGACGCCGTGCAGCTGCATGGTTCTTGCGCTGGGGCACAGTGCAAGGGACACGCTTCTTATGATAAAGGAAAAGGGGGTTTGGATGGAGCCGAAGGCGTTTGCTGTCGGCGTCCGCATCGAGCATCCGCAGGAAATGATAGGGCGGTCGTGTTATGGAGCGTTTTATCAGAAGCTTCCGCCAGCGGATTACAAGCTGACATATCAGACACAGGCGGGCAGGGGCGTCTATACGTTTTGTATGTGTCCCGGCGGGTATGTGGTAAATGCTTCCTCAGAGCCGGAGATGCTTGCCGTAAATGGAATGAGTTATCACAGCCGCGCAGGGGAGAATGCGAACAGCGCCATTGTCGTAACAGTAGATCAAAGAGATTTCGGGGAAGACGGCATATTGGCCGGAATGGAGTATCAGAGGAGCCTGGAACGCGCCGCATATCAGGCGGCGGGCGGGAAAGTCCCCATACAGCTTTTTGGCGATTTCAAAGAAGGAAAGAAAAGCACGTCGTTTGGCGGCTTTTTGCCTCAGATCAAGGGCGGTTATTCCTTTGGAAACCTGAGAGACGTGCTGCCCGGCGAGATCACGGCGGCTCTGATCGAGGGGATTGAGGCGTTTGGGCAGAAACGAAAAGGGTTTAACAGGCAAGACGCCATTTTGTCCGGCGTGGAGAGCAGGACGTCTTCGCCGGTAAGGATTCGGCGCGGGGGAAATTTGCAGTCAAATATCAGAGGGATTTACCCATGCGGAGAAGGCGCCGGCTATGCAGGCGGCATTACTTCGGCGGCAATGGACGGGCTTCGCGTGGCAGAGGAAATCAGAAAGGAATATCAGACAAATGGATGAAAAAAAGATCGCAAGGATCAATGAATTATATCATAAATCAAAGAGCGAAGGACTTTCGCCGGAGGAACTTGCAGAACAGAAAGACCTGCGGCAGGAATATATTTTATCGATCCGGCGCAATATTCGGAATCAATTAGATCATGTGACAGTCGTAAATCCTGACGGAACAATGGCTGATCTGGGCAAAATGCACGGAAAAAAGAGAGGGCACTGAAAACAAAAGCGGCGAGGCAGGACTTTTAAGCGGTCGTGTGAGACAAGAGCGCCAAAAGAAAAACAAAAGCGGCGAGGCAGGACTTTTAAGCAGTTGTGCGTGACAGAGTGCCAAAAGAAATACGGGGAGGAAAAACAGATGACAAAAGCAGAGGCAAGAGAGAAGATGAGACAGCTTCGCAGGGCGCTTTCTGATGAGGAGCGCACAAAAAAAGAACGGCGTCTTGTGACACAGCTTCTTTCCTTAGACTGCATAAAACAGGCGGACACCGTTTTTTCCTATGCGCCGTATGGAACCGAAGCTTCCCCGCTCGGAGCGCTGCGCCTGTTATCAGAGCGAGAAGGGAAAAAAATTGCCTTTCCGCGGGTAGAAGGGGACAATATGCATTTTTATGCCGTAGGAGGGATCGAAGAGCTGATCCCTGGATTTCGCGGGATACCAGAGCCGCCTGGGTCACAGGAAATCTATCCCCAAAAAGGGACAGTGATGCTGATGCCGGGGCTTGCCTTTGACCGATACGGAGGACGCGCCGGGTATGGGGGCGGTTATTATGACCGCTATCTGGAGCGGTTTCAAGACGTGCCGTATAGCAAGGCGGCAGTGGCATACGACTTTCAGCTTGTGGAGAGGATAGAGACAGAATACTTTGACAGAAGGCCGGATTATATCGTGACAGACAAGAGGACGATCGTCATACGGAAATAATTGGTTATCTGGGTTTCACAGGTTTTTCACATCAAAAACATATTCTCTTCAAAATCGAAACACAAGTTTTTCATAATCTGTGGATACAATATAGACAATCAAGATAACAAAAGCAAATGCAGATATATTGAAAGGATGGAGATTGACATGAGAAAAAAACATTATATTGGGATGATTGCCTGTGCAGTGGTATTTGGAATCGTTGGAAGCGCAAGCTTTGAGGGGATTTCTTATCTGTACAGCCACACAGTTGCAAAAGAAGAACGTACTGCGGCGGCGCCTCAGACAAAGGCAGTCGCATCGACTGTCATGACAAACCAGACAGACAGCGACGAGAGTGTGACAAAGGTAGCGGAAAATGTCCTGCCTTCCATTGTGGCGATTGACGTCACAATGACAGAGACAAACAGCGACTTTTTTGGCAGAACTTACCAGCAGGATGTGGAGGGGAGCGGTTCCGGCATTATTGTCGCACAGGATGAGCGCTATTTATATATTGCGACAAACAATCACGTTGTGGCGGACGCCAAAAAAGTCTCTATAAAATTTAATGATGAATCTGTCTGCGAAGCAGAAGTAAAAGGGACAGATTCCGATTCTGACCTGGCGGTCGTACAGGTGCTTACGAAGAATATTTCTGACAGTACGCTTGGCAAGATTAAAGTTGCGACCTTAGGGGAATCGGATTCCGTGAAGGTAGGCGACCAGGCGATCGCGATTGGAAACGCGCTCGGCTATGGGACATCTGTTACCGTAGGGTATGTCAGCGCAAAAGAAAGAGAGGTTGCCGGTGAAGATGTGACATTAAAACTGCTGCAGACAGATGCGGCGATCAATCCCGGAAACAGTGGAGGCGCGCTGGTGAATGCAGAAGGCGCAGTGATTGGGATCAACTCCGCCAAATATGCGGATACCGAGGTAGAGGGCATGGGCTTTGCAATTCCCATCTCGACAGCCGTCCCGATCATCAATGACATCATCTCTTCTGAGATTCTGTCAGAAAACGAGAGAGGATATTTAGGCATCAGCGGCAAGGAAGTAGACGAACAATATGCAGAGTATTATAATATCCCGGAAGGCGTTTATGTCGCAGAAGTCTCCCAAAATTCTCCGGCGGAAAAAGGCGGATTAAAGAAAGGCGATATTATTGCCCGGCTGGATGGGCGGGAAATCAAATCTATGGCAGGACTGCAGGATAAATTGTCTAAATTAAGAGCCGGCACGAAGGTTAAGATTGTTGTAAAACGTTCTGACAACGGAGAATATAAGGAGAAAGAGTGCACGGTCACACTGGGAAAAAGACAGTAAACAGCGTTAAAAGACAGTAAAAAGCAATAAATTCTTTGCCATTTCATGCCTGCCTTTTTAAAAGACAGGAAAAAGGCAAAAAATACTTTACAAGAAAACGGAAGTGTGATATCCTATCAGAGTTGTATTATTCTGGTTATGGGATAGCCAGATTGACCGATACCGTTACCCGGAAAACGGACGCTCCAGCCGTTTCTTAGTAACTGGTGAATGAAAAGACAGGAGGTTTTATTATGATCAGTAAAGAAAAGAAAGCAGAAATCATCAAGGAATATGGCCGTACGCCGCAGGATACTGGTTCGCCGGAAGTCCAGATCGCTATTTTGACCGAGCGTATCACAGAGCTTACCGAGCATCTTAAGTTGAATAAGAAAGACCACCACTCCAGACGCGGTCTGTTAAAGATGGTTGGTCAGAGAAGGAATCTTCTGGAGTATTTAAAGAAGAAAGATATCGAAGGCTACCGCTCTCTGATCGAAAAACTTGGTATCAGAAAATAAAAAACAGCAAAAAGCAGCAAAAAAACAGGCTGCCGTTCTCATGGCATTTGTCAGGACATGAGAACGGCGGCTTTTTTCTTATCAAAAGCCAGAACCCGCGTTTGCCACAGCGATCGCACAGCACGAGACATTTTAGAAAGAGCAGATTCTGTTATCAAAAGCCAGAACCCGCGTTTGCCACAGCAATCGCACAACACGAGACATTTTAGAAAGAACAGATTCTGTTATCAAAAGCCAGAACCCGCGTTTGTCGCAGTGATCGCACAGCGCGCATTGCTTTAGCAAAAACTAAATTTCCGATATCACTTGACAAAGATTAAAAAAAGACATAACATGGTTTTTGAAACTATGTATAGAAAAGCGGCCATAGGAAAATGATATTTTTATATGGCGGTTTGCGCCAGCGTGCTGCATGGGGCAGACCAGACGCCCGTTTCCGTCGGGCAGCCGGCTTTACCGGCAGAAAACCGGGGCAGATCAGACGCTTTGCACCGGAAAGCAGGCAGCACAGGAATGAGGAATCGTATGGCATTTCAGGCATTAGAGATAGGCGATCTAAAAATCCCTTATCCGATCATACAGGGGGGCATGGGAGTTGGTATCAGCCGGAGCAGGCTTGCCGGCGCCGTTTCCAAAAACGGCGGGCTGGGCATTATTTCAACAGCGCAGATCGGGTATGACGAACCCGATTTTGATAAGAACCAAAAACAGGCGAATTTCCGGGCAATCCACAAACACATAGCAGAGGCAAAAAAGACAGCGGGAGGCAGACCAGTTGGAGTCAATATCATGGTTGCGACAAAGGATTATCCAGAGTACGTAAAGGAGTCCGTGGCGGCGGGGGCAGACGTCATTATCTCCGGAGCGGGGCTTCCTGTGCGCCTGCCGGAATATGTCGAGGGTTCTAAGTGCTATATTGCGCCAATCGTATCCTCGGAAAAAGCGGCGCTTCTGATGCTCAAAAACTGGGCGAAAAAATACAACCGCACTGCAGATTTTCTTGTGATCGAAGGACCGATGGCAGGCGGGCATCTGGGCTTTAAAAAAGAGCAGCTCGCGGCGCTGACGCCGGAGGAATATGATAAAGAGATCATAAAGATCATCTCTGTTGTCAGAGAGTATGAGGAAAAGTTTGGGAAAAAGATTCCTGTGATCGTCGCAGGCGGCATATTTGACCATGGAGATATCTGCCATGCGCTTTCCCTCGGCGCCTCCGGCGTGCAGATTGCCTCGCGTTTTGTGGCGACAACAGAATGTGATGCAGATGAGAGATATAAACAGGCCTATTTAGACGCTAAGCGCGAGGATGTCGAGATTGTCATGAGTCCGGTAGGGATGCCGGGGCGCGCTTTAAACAATCCGTTTGTGAGGAAGATAAAAGAGCATCCGCTTCCGGTCAGCCACTGTTTTCAGTGCCTTGAAAACTGTAATCCGGCAAAAGTCCCCTACTGCATTACAATGGCATTGATCCATGCCGTACAGGGAGATGTGGAAAACGGCCTGATCTTTGTCGGAGAGAATGTCGGGCGGATCAAACAGATTGTCAGTGTACATGATCTGATGGAAGAGCTGGTGACAGGAGGAGTGCATGACACAGAAGAAACTTCAGAGAAAGCTTGAAAAAATGGCTGAGAAGGATTACAGGGAGTTTAGCCAGGCGCTGATTCCAGGCGTGAAAAACATGCTGGGGATCCGTCTGCCAAACCTGCGTGTGTTGGCAAAGGAAATGGCGAAAGAGGACTGGAAAGATTATCTGTCCTGGGACAGCTTTCTCTATTTTGAAGAAATCATGCTGCAGGGGATGATCTTAGGATATGTGAAAGCGCCGGTTGACGAGATCTTACGGGAGACGGAACAATTTATCCCCCGGATTGACAACTGGTCTGTCAACGATTCGTTCTGTGTGACGTTTCGCCATGCCTCAGCCTGTCCGGAACAGGTATGGGATTTCCTGATGAGATACCGCGACAGCCATTTAGAATATGAAGTGCGTGTCGTCGCCGTTATGCTGATGTCACATTTTTTATTGCCGGCATATATTGATAGTGTGTTCGATGTGTTAAAAGGACTTGACACAAAAGCGTATTATGCCAGTATGGCAGTGGCATGGGCGTTTGCAGAGGCGTGGGCGAAATTTCCCCAGAAAACAAAAAGATATCTGGAAGACGATGCTGTTTTAGACAGGCAGACCAGATTGCGGATGCTTCAAAAGGGAATCGAATCCCGCCGAATCCCGGCAGAGGATAAGGAATGGATGCGGTGGGAGAGGAAACGGCTCCGCAGTTAATTCTGTTTTTCGGCGTCAATCCCTCTTGACAAGACAGCGCGATAATGCTACTATGCTATGTAACAGAGCGCAGACCGCGTGGTTCTGCGTTTCTTTTTATCAATACGGTTAGCACTCGATAGAATGAAGTGCTAACAAACAGATTATGGCTGACAGCATATATATTTTATGCAGCGTAGCAGATAGAAAGGTGGATTGAGGATTATGTTAGTCGTACCAGTATATGACACGTTAATTTTATCAGACGTCCGGATACATGTTGATGAAGAAGTATTTGCCTTGGCAGAGGTGAAAAATATAAAAGAAGAAACTTCTTTTCTGATCGTTCCAATCCGGGAGAACAAAGACCAGAATTCTTTGACAAGCGAGGATTTTTATGATTTTGGCGTGCTTGCAGAAGTGGCGGATGTAATAAAATTGGAGGGTCATACCACTCTGAATGTAGACACAAAAGAGCGTGTCAGGATTTCTAATCTGTCTTTCGAGAAAGACCACATCGAAGCAGAATATGAAGTATCAAATGTGATTGAAGATATCACCAAGGAAGAGCAGAAGTTTTTTCTGAAGCGGTTTAAAGAATATGCACAGGATATATTTAAAGACGTGCCGGGCGGCGCGATCGTCAACAGTTATATCAGGCGCTGGAGAACTATCAACGAAGCGGCTACCCAGCTGGGCGGGTATCTTGCTTTAGATCCGGAGGAACGTTTTGCTATCTTGGCTGCCAAATCGATCAGCGAGCGCTATACCCTTTTACTGGGAGGGATAAAAGAGTTGCTTGAGATACGCGATATCAATACGGGGATTCGGGAAAAAATGACGGAAGAGCAGCAGACGTCCTACAAGACGGCGGCCATCCGCAGGCAGATAAGATATCTGGAAGAGGAATTAAACGAGCTGGAAAATGGCGAATTAGATGAAGAACAGCTCTTGGCGCTGCGCATTAAAAAGGCAGGCATGACGGAGGAAGCAGAGAAAGAATCAAACAGGGCGCTGCGCCGCCTGAAGATGGAGGGGATGACAGGCCATGAATATGGGGCGCTGTACGATTATCTGGACTTTATGACGTCGCTTGCGTGGAAAGATTCTAAAAAAACGACAGGGTTTAACATAAAGAGAGCCAGAAGGACACTCGACAGGGGTCATTATGGATTGGACAAAGTAAAGAAACGAGTGTTAGAGCAGATTGCAGTAAACAGCATAAAGGGAAAACAGGACGGCTCCATCCTCCTTTTTGTTGGCGCACCCGGCACCGGCAAGACCAGCATGGGGCAGGGGATCGCAGATGCGATGGGCAGAAAATATGTCAGGATCAGCCTGGGTGGTATCCGCGATGAAGCAGAAATCCGCGGGCACAGAAGAACCTATGTCGGCGCGATGCCAGGAAGAATCATGGAGGCTATGCGGCGCGCCGGAGTCAACAATCCGGTGATGGTACTAGACGAGGTAGATAAGCTGACAAGCGAGGCGCACGGCGACCCGGCAAGCGCTTTGCTCGAAGTCCTTGATCCGGAGCAGAATTTTGCGTTTACGGATCACTACATGAATGTGCCGTACGATTTATCCAAGGTATTTTTTGTCTGCACGGCAAACACAACCGATGGGATTCCCAAACCGCTGTTAGACCGCATGGAGGTCATTAATCTGTCAGGCTATACGCCGTCAGAAAAATATCAGATCGCAAGGCGGCATCTTCTGCCAAAGGCGATTGAGCAGACTG
The DNA here is from genome assembly GCA_947589455.1 of uncultured Lachnospiraceae bacterium. GTDB lineage: Bacteria > Bacillota > Clostridia > Lachnospirales > Lachnospiraceae > Butyribacter. Next base: position 18,515 of record CANQCD010000007.1, read on the forward strand.
GTTTAAAAAAAGAACAGATTTCCATCGACACAAAGGCGTTAAGGGCGATCATTGCAGATTATACGATGGAAGCCGGCGTGCGGGGGCTGCGAAGGCAGCTTGATAAAATCTGCCGTGATACGGCAGTCAAGTTATTAGAAGAAGGGGATCATAAGACGGTCATTACGCAGGAAAATCTGCGCGAAATCCTGGGCAAAAAGGTCGCGCACCATGACGAGGCGCTGAAAAAACTGGTTGCCGGCGTGGCGACTGGGCTTGCCTGGACGCAGGCGGGGGGAGATATCCTCTTTATTGAAGCCGTCGTGACAAAAGGGAGCGGCAAACTCCAGATCACCGGACAGCTGGGCGATGTGATGAAAGAGTCGGCAGAGATTGCCTATACGCTTGTAAAAGCGGCCTATCAGAAAGAGAAAAAAGATTTTGATAAAATCGATCTGCACATCCATGTGCCAGAGGGGGCGACGCCAAAAGACGGCCCTTCGGCCGGCGTCACTCTGTTTACCGCATTGTTTTCGCTGTTCTTAAAGAAACCGGTAAAGAGAAAGCTTGCCATGACCGGCGAGATTTCCCTGCGCGGTGAAGTCTTGCCAATCGGCGGTCTGCCAGAAAAGCTGATGGCGGCACAGCGCGCCGGGGTCAAAACAGTGTTGATTCCAAAAGGGAACGAAGAGGATTTAGAAGAGATACCGGATGAGATCAAAAAGAAGCTTACCATCATTCCAGTGGGGCAGATAAGCGAAGTGGCAAGGGAAAGCCTGGGAATTGAAATTTAATCCGGAATTTAACCCTCAGAAAAAGTGCTGGGCGGCTTTCTTATGCCGCCCATTTGGTTTGCTTTTTTATGTCCTGTTATCCAGTGGGGACGATTTTAGGATCATCCGTACGATAATGGAACTCTTGCCCTTCTTTCCTATGCCCTGCTATCCAGTGGGGACGATTTTAGGATCATCCGTACGATAATGGAACTCTTGTCCTTCTTTCCTATGCCCTGATATCAAATGAGAACCGTTTCATTTCTGTCGTGGCATGGGTATTGACCCGGGTGTTAATAAAATCATCCACCGTCGGAGAAGGGCTCTTTTTCTGTTTAAATAAAAGCTGGCACTGATAGCCCTGCTGTTCCAAGGCGTCTCTTAGCATATTGGCATTCACCTGAAAGAGGTTGACGGACTCTTCATCATTCAGGGAAAAGTCTGTTATCACGTCATTCCTGTTTTTATCAATCCGGATATCAATCTGTCCCAGATGTTCTAAATCCAAATGGAGGAGCACGCTCGCTTTTTCTGGATGCTGTTTTAGCCGCTCTTTCTGCGTGTAGACATACAGATCGCCGTGTGCGTCCTGGCTGGGAAGCTTAAAGGGCATCTGGAAGAAAGAAAACGTGTCGTTTAATGTCTTCATAAAAGAGAGATTGTCCTCGATATCCTTGGCAAAGCTGCCGAGCTGTTCCGAGTCAGAGCCGGAAAGCGTACTTTGGATCAAGCTGCGGAACTGGCTTATCTGGTGCTGCATTTTAGAATAGAAATCAGACAGGCCGGAATCCTTAAACTGTTCCGGAGTCAATGTCCAGCTGCTCTGCAATTCCCTGGAAAACAGCTTGTTAAACACCTCCGACTGGAACAGCTCCTTGATCTGTTTGCTGTCAGACAGCGGGATCGTATTGTGTATGACGTTTAGCACCTCTCTTGCCGTCGCCTCGCCGGAAGCAATTTTTAAAAGCAGATTCCGGCTGATTGGCATATCCTGCAGGTGGTTGAGCAGATCGCTGCGCTCGCCGGGACTGAGAAAGGTATTTAAAAAGTCATGGTTTCTGGCAGAATTTGTATAAGCCCTTAGCAGGACGTCAAGCGAATGATTGGGAAACGTTACGTCTGCCTGTGCTTCCGGCTGGGACGAGGCGTTTTTTAGCGCGGCGTTTACAGCGCCAAATGTGCCGGATATCGTGTTTTTTGCATTTTCAGAAAAAGATTGCAGCAATTTTCCTGCAAATGCAAAACGCCCCTGGTTTTTCTCTGCGTTTTCTGCGGATGCTTCCGCCTGGTTTTCCCCGGCCGGTTTTGGTTCCGCCTGGTCTTTTAGCGGGATATCGGCGTCCCCGCCGGCGTCTGCTCCGGCTTCCGGCGCCGTTTCGTTTAACGTCAGGATCTGCCTGACATAATTTTCCGTGACGGCAGGCTGTGGCTCCGCCGTCTCCAATGCCTCGTTGATCTGCGTCAGATAGGAGGCAAATTCAGAGTCTGTCATCCCTTCCGGCTGTTTGATAGCGCCGGAGAGCGCAGCGTCCCGCAAAAGCGTCAGCGTATCCTGTAAGGTCAGCGTCCTGTTTTCAAGCTGTAAGGCGGCGTCTTCTGTCAGTGCTGTGCCGGAAAGCATCTGGATGATATCTGCCTGCGCCTGTGCCGGGAGAGAGGCAAGGGTCGGCGCCGGACTGCCGGCAAAGTCATTCTGGGAAGACAGGCCGATCGAAAGCAGGCTTTTCCCAAAATCAGCGACAGCGTCCGCCGGCCCATTTTCAGACAGGGCGCTAAGCAGCGCCGGGATATCCCTGGAAAAAGACTGCAGTCTTTCTAACAGCTGGTAATTGTCATTCCGATAATTGCTAAACTGCGCGACAGATTCCGCATCGATCTTCATCATCAGCCGGTTCATGACAGCCAATGTATTCATATCCTCCGTTTTAAAATCATACGCCTGTTGCATCAGATTCTGGATAGAAGAGCGGTTGATCGGCAGGAGATTGTCCATCAGCGCTTTGACGGCCTCCTGGTTATGTGGGCTTGCCGGCAGGTTCGCCTCGTCTAACGCCTTTAAGATCAAAGTAAGCTCTGTCTCTGTCAGGTTTTTTGAGATATTTTCCAGATACAGGGTATTCCCGGAAATCTCCGTCAGCCGGAAAGAGCCTGTCTGGCCGATGGAATAATTTGAGCTGTCAGGGATCTTGGCGCGGATTACCGTATTATCTTCCAGAGTAATAGAAATTTCGTTATTTCTCAGATCTGTGATTTCTCCTCGGAAGACGTCTCCTACATGGATAGAAGCCGGGGTGCGGGAGACGGCGTAATTATCCATGCTTCCCACTGTGCGCGCCGCCTGTCCGGAGACAGTTCCCTGCCCAACCGGGCTCCTTCCGGCCGGATTTCTGCCTCTTTGGGAAGCGGCTCTTCCCTGGTTCGAATGTAACGGATTGATTCTTTGTTCCATGAAAAACCTCGATTCTGCATAAAAAACGTGTGTATACGCATCAAACTACTTATTATATTATATCGTCCCAAAAGGATAGATAATCAACCTCAAAAAAAATTTCAGAAAAACCTTGACATTCATTTTCTCTTGTGCTAACTTACTTTATAGAAATTAGCACTCCATTTGAATGAGTGCTAACAAACCTGACAGGCAGGAGCTGGCAGGAGCGCATTGTCTGATCTGTGGAAATCTTTTCAGAAAGGAGCGGTGGCATGGAGTTAGATGAGAGGAAGCTAAAGATTTTGCAGGCGATTATCCGGACGTATCTTGATACGGGCGAGCCGGTAGGTTCTCGGACCATTTCAAAATATACGGATTTGAATTTAAGTTCGGCTACCATCCGGAATGAGATGTCTGACCTGGAGGAGATGGGTTATATTTTGCAGCCGCACACCTCCGCGGGCCGGATTCCTTCTGACAAAGGCTACAGATTGTATGTAGACACGATGCTTGAGGCAAAGACCAGCGAGTTAAACAGCCTTCAGGAATCGCTTGAGGCAAGGGAGGAAAAGATTGACGACGTCCTTCAGAAAGTGGCAAAATTCCTGGCGGCAAACACCAATTACGCCACAATGGTGTCCGGACCGAGATACCAGACAAAGCGGGTGAAATTTATCCAGCTCACTTCGGTGGACGCCGATAGCCTGCTGGCAGTTATCGTGTTAGACAACAATGCGGTGAAAAACCAGATGATAGCGATTGAAGAGCCAATCGAAGAAGAGATGATAGTGAAATTAAACTTCATCTTAAATACCACGTTAAACGGGCTGGACGTCCTGGAGATGAACCTGGCGCTGATCCAGAAGATCAAAGAGCAGGTTGGGACCCATACCCAGGTGATTGATTCTGTCCTCGAGGCGATTGGAAAGACGCTGATCGAGGAAGACGACTTAGAAGTTTACACCAGCGGCGCGACCAACATTTTAAAATATCCGGAGTTATCGGATAAGTCAAAGGCGGCGCAGATCCTGGATGCATTTAGCGAAAAAGAGATCATGCATAACTGGCTGGGGCTTCCGGATAAAACACAGGGAAATGGTGAGGCACACGACATTCAGGTATATATCGGGGATGAGACGCAGATGGAATCCATGAAAGACTGTTCCATGGTGACGGCGACATACCAGATCAGAGAAGGCGTCTATGGGAAGATTGGCATTGTCGGGCCAAAGCGGATGGATTATGACAAAGTGGTCGGCACATTAAATTCCCTGATGGGGCAGTTAGACGACATATTTAAAGAGAAACAGAAATGACAAGGAGAGGTGAAAATCCAGTGGCAGAGGAAAAGAAAGAGTTTCAGGAAGAGCTTGAAGAAGCGGAAAAAAAGGCGGAAGCGGTAAAGGTGGAAGGCGGAGAGGACGCCCCGGACTCACAGGGAAACAAGGGGGAAGCTCCGAATGCTTCGGAAGCTTCTTTCGACGGACAGGAGGAAAGCCCGCAGGAAATTTCGGAAGATGGACAGGAGGTTTCCGCAGAAGAGCCGGAGGAAAAAGCAGGAGACAAAAAAATTTTTGGCAGGAAGAAAGACAAAAAGACAGAAAAGCTCGAGGCGGAAAACGCCGAATTAAAAGACCAGTTGGTCAGGAGGCTTGCCGAGTTTGAAAACTTCAGGAAGCGTTCGGAGAAAGAAAAGTCCCAGATGTTTGAGGTAGGAGCCAAAACAGTGATTGAAAAGCTTCTGCCGGTGATAGACAATTTCGAGAGAGGGCTTATGGGAATCCCGGAGGAAGAAAAGGACGCGCCGTTTGTCCAGGGTGTTGAACTGGTATACAAACAGCTTTTGACCGCCTTTGAGGAGCTCGGGGTGACTGCGATCGAGGCGGAGGGGGCGGAATTTGACCCCAACCTGCACAATGCGGTGATGATGGTAGATGACGAGGAAAAAGGCAGCGGCACAGTCGCCGAGGTAATGCAGAAAGGCTATCTCTACCATGACAGCGTTGTGCGCCACAGTATGGTCAAGGTAGTAAATTAGTACCCGGAAGGGTACAATGAAAATAACAGCCGGAAATTTCCGGCGGCTTAAAACATGTTTATGATAACCAGCATATAGGAGGTAATGAAAATGGGTAAGATTATTGGTATTGATTTAGGTACAACAAATTCATGCGTTGCGGTAATGGAAGGCGGAAAGCCTGTTGTTGTCGCAAATACGGAGGGAGCAAGGACGACTCCGTCCATTGTCGCTTTTTCTAAAACCGGAGAGCGTCTCGTCGGCGAGCCGGCAAAGCGCCAGGCAGTGACCAACGCAGACAAGACGATTTCCTCCATCAAAAGGCATATGGGTACCGATTACCGTGTAGTAATCGATGATAAGAAATATTCTCCACAGGAGATTTCCGCAATGATCCTGCAGAAATTAAAGGCGGATGCAGAGAGCTATCTCGGGGAGAAGGTGACGGAGGCTGTGATCACTGTACCGGCTTACTTTAACGATGCACAGCGCCAGGCGACAAAGGACGCCGGCAAGATTGCCGGGCTGGATGTAAAGCGTATCATCAACGAGCCGACAGCCGCAGCGCTTGCCTATGGGCTGGACAATGAAAAAGAGCAGAAGATCATGGTATACGATCTGGGCGGCGGCACTTTCGACGTCTCAATCATTGAGATTGGCGACGGCGTCATTGAAGTTCTTGCCACATCAGGCGATAACCGTCTCGGCGGCGATGATTTTGACCAGAAGATCACAGATTATATGATCGAAGAGTTTAAGAACCAGGAGGGGGTTGACCTTTCTTCCGACAAGATGGCGCTCCAGAGATTAAAAGAAGCAGCAGAGAAGGCAAAGAAAGAGCTGTCTTCTGCAACGACGACAAATATCAACCTGCCGTTTATCACGGCAACGGCAGAAGGTCCAAAACACTTTGACATGAACCTGACAAGAGCGAAATTTGATGAGCTGACACACGATCTGGTAGAGAGGACGGCGACTCCGGTTTCCAATGCATTGCGAGACGCAGGGATCACGGCTTCTGACCTGGGCAAAGTCTTGTTAGTCGGCGGTTCTACTCGAATCCCGGCAGTACAGGACAAAGTAAAACAGCTGACAGGACACGATCCGAATAAGTCCTTAAACCCAGACGAGTGCGTTGCGCTGGGCGCGTCCGTACAGGGCGGCAAGCTTGCAGGAGATGCCGGCGCCGGTGATATCCTTCTGTTAGACGTTACGCCGCTGTCCCTGTCTATTGAGACAATGGGCGGAGTTGCAACCAGGCTGATCGAGAGGAATACGACGATCCCGACCAAGAAAAGCCAGGTATTCTCTACCGCGGCAGATAACCAGAGTGCGGTAGATATCAATGTCCTGCAGGGCGAGCGGCAGTTTGCCAAAGACAACAAATCGCTCGGACAGTTTCGTCTGGACGGTATCCCTCCGGCAAGGAGAGGCGTTCCGCAGATCGAAGTTACCTTTGATATTGATGCAAACGGTATTGTAAATGTATCGGCAAAAGATCTGGGGACTGGAAAAGAGCAGCATATCACGATCACTGCCGGCTCTAATATGTCTGATGAAGAGATTGAGAAGGCAGTGCAGGAGGCCGCACAGTTCGAGGCGGAGGATAAGGCGCGCAAGGAAGGCATTGATGCGAGAAACGACGCCGACAGCCTGGTATTCCAGACACAGAAGGCATTAGACGAAGTCGGCGATAAGATTGACGCCGCAGAGAAAGAGAAAGTACAGGCAGATATTGATAAATTAAAAGAGCTGGTAGAAAAGACAAATCCGGAATCGATTTCCGAAGCGGAAGTTTCTGAGCTGAATGCGGCAAAAGAACAGTTAATGCAGAGTGCGCAGAATGTATTCCAGAAGATGTATGAAAACGCACAGGCTGCAGGCGCCGGTCCAGATATGGGCGCAGGCCCGGACATGAACGCCGGTTCACAGGGCGCAGCAGATGATGTCGTAGACGGCGATTACCGCGAAGTATAAAAAAAGACGCTGCAGTTTTTTGATTCAGCTATTTGTGCCGGAGCGTCACAAATAGCTCTGATGGCATCGCCTTGCCGCGTAAAAGACGCTCCGGAATGGGGATTTATATGGCAGAGAAGAGAGATTATTATGAAGTCCTGGGAGTTGGCAGGAATGCCACGGACTCAGAATTAAAATCAGCATACCGGAAGCTTGCAAAAAAATATCATCCGGACACCAATCCGGGAGATAAAGAAGCCGAGCAGAAATTTAAAGAAGCGTCAGAGGCTTATGCTGTGTTAAGCGATGCGGATAAACGCCGTCAGTATGACCAGTTTGGCCATGCGGCGTTTGAGGGAGGCGCCGGGGGCGCCGGGGGCTTTGACTTTGGCAGCATGGATATGGGCGATATCTTTGGCGATATCTTCGGCGAGTTTTTTGGCGGCGGCCGTTCCAGGAGCCGGAGCAATGGTCCGATGAAAGGACAGAATATCCGTACATCTGTCAGGATCAGCTTTAAAGAGGCATGTTTTGGCACGGATAAGGAACTGGATCTGGTGTTAAAAGATGAATGTGCCTCTTGTCATGGGACAGGGGCAAAGGCAGGGACGAAGCCGGAGACATGTTCAAAATGTGGAGGCAAAGGGCAGGTAGTCTTTACCCAGCAGTCGCTTTTCGGCGTTGTGCGCAATGTGCAGTCGTGTCCAGACTGCCGCGGAACAGGAAAGATCATCAAGGAGCGCTGTCCGGATTGTAATGGCTCCGGTTATATCAGCAAAAAGAAGACGATTTCTGTCACAATCCCTGCCGGAATTGACAATGGGCAATGCGTGCGGATCCGCGATAAGGGAGAGCCGGGGGTAAACGGCGGCGGGAGAGGCGATTTGCTGGTAGAAGTCGTAGTAGCGAACGACCCGATTTTCCGGCGGCAGGACAGAGATATCTATTCTACCGTCTCCATCACGTATCCAAAAGCCGTGCTGGGCGGTGATATCCGTATCAACACAATTGACGGCAAAGTAGAATATACAGTAGCGCCGGGGACACAGACGGATACCAGGATTCGGCTGAAAGGAAAAGGAGTGCCTTCCCTGAGGAACAAACAGATTCGTGGCGACCACTATGTCACGCTGGTCGTACAGGTGCCGACCAAACTCGACAACAGGCAGAAAGAGCTGTTAGAAGAATTTGATAAGGCAATGTACGGAGAAGAAGAGGAAGACGGCAGCCAGGAGGACGGCAAAGGAAAGTCACGCGGAGCGAAGCGAGGCAATAAATGGAAAAAATAAACGGCGCGGCAGAGCGCTGCGCCAGGGTAAAAGGAAAGTCGCGCGGAGCGGAGCGAGGCAATAAATGGAAAAAATAACCGGCGCGGCAAAGCGCTGCGCCAGAGTAAAAGGAAAGTCACGCGGAGCGGAGCGAGGCAATAAATGAAAAAAATAAACGGCGCGGCAGAGCGCTGCGCCAGGATAAAAGGATAAAGCGGATTGGTTTCCACGCAAATAAACGGTGGGAAAACCAATCCGCTTTGTTTCTATATAAGAACAACGGCTGATAGGATATATGTTGGCACGCGGAAAAACTGTGTCCATGCCTTCTCCTACCAGTCCTCTACATCCGCAAAAGCATTGACTGCATCCGGAGAGGCGTCTGTTATCGCTTCGCCGTTTCCGAAACCGATCGAATTGTTCTGTTTTTTCCCCGATTCTTCCTTGTCGTCTAAGATTGTCTGGATCTGCTCCTGGGTGACTTCGTCTGTCTTTTCTTCGGCAGCCTTGTTTGCGATCGCCTGCGCGCGGCGTTTCTTCTCGGCGATCCTGACTTTTTCTAAGATTTCTTCAATCTCATCATCGCGGTTGTTGATGGTGACGGCCTCCAGCTGATTGTTGCAGAAATAAAACTTGATCACCTTTCCGCTGACTAAGGCAAGCTTTTCTACATTGCAGTAATCCGAATCGCGCTGATAGGGAATATTATCATACATCGTCACATGAAAATCTAATGCGGTATCATATTTATACGTTATCACATTGGATGCATAGATATCTGCCATATTTTCACATCCTCCTCCAAAATGGTATTCGTTCCTTAAAAGTAATTCCATTATAGCGTATTTTTAAAATTCCATCAATAGTAATCAGAAAGTTTTCGCCGGCCGTAACTGCGCCGGAGGATCAAGAACCAGGCTTTTTAATACAGGATTGACACGGGACTAACGTTTTGGGGCAGCTGCGCCGTCATGCGATATCGATCAAGAACCCGATTTTTGACACAGGATTGACACGGGACTAACGTTTTGGGGCAGCTGCGCCGTTATACGATATCGATCAAGAACCCGATTTTTAACACAAGATTGACGCAATAGTATTGTATCATTGAGAATTGACTTTTTAACACAGTATGCTATAATGATTGTCGTATTATCAATGAGTGTGTACCTTTTAGCATATTGTGGAGAAAGAACATTTTCTTGAGAGATGGAGAGAGTATGGAGACAACGAAATATTTAAAAAATTTTCTTCGTTATAAGTATTTGTTATATGAGTTAATAAAAAAGCATATTAAATTACAATACCGCAGGTCTTACCTCGGGATTTTATGGACTTTGTTAGAGCCTCTGCTCACCATGATGGTGCTGACGCTGGTGTTCGGGACTTTTTTTGGGCGAGACGATCCGCAATTTCCGGTTTACATCCTTTCCGGGAGGCTGCTGTACCAGTTTTTTGCTTCCGGAACGAAAGGAGGCTTAAAATCGATCAGCTCAAATTCGTCCATGATCAAAAAAGTTTATGTGCCAAAATATATTTATGTAGTGGCGGCGATCATTTCCAATTTCGTCACATTTTTGATCTCGCTGGTAGTCCTGGTGGGGGTCGGCGCAGTCTTAAAAGTAAAGATCACGCCATATACGCCGCAGTGTCTGATTCCGTTAGCAATCCTTTTTGTCTTTACGATGGGATGCGGACTGATCCTTGCGACATTAAACGTGTTTTTCCGGGATGTGGAATATATCTGGTCGGTTTTTTGTATGTTGATCATGTACGCTTCCGCCATCATGTACCCGGTAGACAGAGTGATCGCGACAGGCAACGGATGGATTTTTGATATTAATCCGCTGTTTATGTGTATTGCAAATTTCCGCGACGCCATACTATACGGAAAGCCGATGGATATCAATTATCTTCTGATATCCGCCGTTGTCGCCGTTGTGTCCATGATCGTCGGTTCGCTGCTATTTTATAAAGAGCAGGATAAGTTTATCCTGTATATCTAGGAAAAAGGCGCTTCGCCGGCTCATGTGGCAAGGTGTTTGGCCGGCTCATATGGCAAGGCGCTTCGCCAGCTCATGCAGCAAGGCGTTTGGCCGGCTCATATGGCAAGACGCTTCGCCAGCTCATGCAGCAAGGTGTTTGGCCGGCTCATATGGCAAGACGCTTCGCCAGCTCATGCAGCAAGGCGTTTGGCTGGCTTATATGGCAAGACGTTTCGCCGGTTGCAAAAAAGCAGGAAATTTATTTACTTTGCAGAAATGAGGAAAACTATGAAAAAAAATGTTGCAGTCCATGTAGAAAATGTCGGGATGCGTTTTAATTTAAGCCAGGAACGCGTCGACAATCTCAAGGAATATGTGATAAAATTCATCAAAAGAGACTTAAAGTACAATGAATTTTGGGCTTTAAAGGATATCAGCTTTGATATCAAGAAAGGGGAACGGTTAGGAGTCCTCGGCCTGAACGGTTCCGGGAAAAGCACGCTGTTAAAAGTCGTCTCCGGCGTTCTAAAGCCATCCTGCGGGAACGTTGAGACAAGGGGAGTGATCGCGCCGCTCCTGGAACTTGGCGCAGGTTTCAGCAGAGAGTATACAGGGAGGGAGAACATTTATCTGTACGGCGCCGTCCTGGGGTACAGTAAAGAATTTCTGGATGAAAAAATAGACGAGATCATAGATTTTTCCGGTCTGGGAGAATTTATTGAGGTGCCGATCAAAAATTATTCATCAGGGATGAAAGCCAGGCTTGGCTTTTCCATCGCCACAGTGGTAGAACCGGATATCCTGATCTTAGACGAGGTGCTCTCGGTCGGCGATAAGACATTCCGGAAGAAGAGCGAGCGAAAGATCATGAGTATGTTTGACACGGGAGTTACGGTTTTGTTTGTGTCCCACTCGTTAGAACAGGTACAGCGCCTCTGCGACAAGGCGATTATTTTAGACAGCGGGCGGCTGGCTGCGAGGGGACCGGTGGAAAAAGTGGCAAAGATTTACAAAAACATGACGCAATGAGACAGACCGCTCCGGCATAGAAGGCTTTGTCCGCTTTTCGGGATGCGATGAGAAGCATATGACGGAGGGTGGGTTCGGGAAAGGATACGAGGCTAATCCTGATACCGTTATTGTAAATGAGAAGCATATGACGGCGGCTGGATTCGGGAAAGGGTGATATTTTTTGGAAAATGAAAAAATAAAATGGCAAAAACTATTACAGTATGGGATCCGTTATGGGGGCGGTTCTTTTTTGCTGGTCTTTATTATAGAAGCGTTGAACCGAAAATCGCTGGTCGGCGGCGTTACTTATATGCTGCAGCGCCCCTCGCTGTTTGTGTTTAATTCGCTGATCATCATGCTGACGCTTTCGATCGCTTTATTTTTTAAGCGGGAAATTTTTGTATATTGCGTCGTCTGCGCGGTATGGCTGATATTTGGCATTGTCAATTTTGTGATCTTAAGTTTCCGGGTGACGCCGTTTTCGGCGGTCGACATTACGATGTTAGAGAGTGCGATCAGCGTTTCCGGTCATTATCTGACATTTCTGAATTTTGCAATGATCGGGCTGGCGGCCGTATTGATCCTTGTGTTAATGATATGCCTTTACAGGAAGGCGCCAAGGCATTCGCACCTGACGCAGAAGAAGCTGTTGAGCGCGGGGATCATCGTTGCCCTGATTGTATTTGCGCTGTTTTTCATCCGCAGGAACAGCAATTCCGTACAGGCTCTGGAGACAAATTATACCAACATCTCTGAAGCTTACGAAAACTATGGGTTTGTCTATTGCTTTACCAACAGCATTATCGACACAGGGATCGCCGAGCCGGAAGATTATTCGCCGGAGAGCGTCGACGCCGTTTTAGAGGAACTTCCAGAGGCAAAATGGAAGGGAAAGACAAAGCCCAATATCATCTTTCTCCAGCTGGAATCGTTCTTTGATATTTCCGAATTAAAACCGTTAGAGGTATCAACCGATGCGATACCGAATTTCCATGCGCTCCAGGAAAAATATTCCGGCGGCCTTCTCACGGTTCCGACCGTGGGAGCGGGTACGGTCAACACGGAATTTGAAGTGCTTTCCGGCATGAGCCAGAAAGACTTTGGCGCTTCCGAATACCCCTATAAGACGATCCTGCGCAGCACGCCGGCAGAGAGTATCTGTTACGACTTAAAAAAACTCGGTTATCAGTCGCACTGCGTCCACAATAACGAGGGGACTTTTTATGGAAGGAATATCGTATATAAAAATCTGGGATTCGACACGTTTACTTCGATGGAATTTATGAACGGGCTGGAGGACAATCCAAACGGCTGGAAGAAAGACCGGATTTTAGTAGGAGAGATCCTCGATGCGCTCGACTCGACAAAAGGGCCGGATTTTACGCTGGGGATCACCGTGCAGAGCCACGGCAAATACGCCGGATTCGCAGTGGAAAAAGGCGCGCCGATACAGGTAAAAAAAGCGCCCGAGGGGTTAGAAGATTCCTACCGCTACTATGTCAACCAGCTCTATGAGGTAGACCAGATGATCGGCGATCTGGTCGCCGCGTTAGAAAAGCGGAAAGAAAAGACGGTTCTGGTATTATACGGAGACCATCTCCCAAGCCTGGACATCCAAAAAGCAGACTTAAACGATTCGAATTTATACCAGACGCAATATGTAGTCTGGGACAATATGGGGTTTGAGAAAGAGGAGCGCAACCTCGCCGCGTATCAGCTTTATCCTGAAGTGCTAAACCGTCTCGGGATCCACGAGGGCAACATTACCAAATATCATCAAAATACCCAGTGGGGCACGAAGAGCTATCATGAAAATCTAAGGACGCTGGAATACGATATGCTGTATGGCGAACAGTATGCCTACAAGGGGAAACTGCCGTATGAGGAAACCGATTTGAAAATGGGGACGAAGCCGCTTACCCTCAAAGACGTCAAAGAAAATGAAAGAGGGTACCTCGTAGAGGGGACTGGTTTTACACCGTACGCCCATCTATATTTTCAGGGAGATGAGCTGTCGGTCGAATGGGTGGACGAGACGCATATCCAGATATTAGAAGAGCTGCAGTACGAACCGGAAAAGAAAGAAGAAGCGGAAGAGGACGAGCAAAAAGAAGAAGAACAAGAGGAAGAGACAGAGAAAAAGGAGATTCCCAATGCCTTCCTGCTCCAGATCCAGTCTGACGGGGGCACCGTATTAGGGGAGAGCGAGGTGCTCCGGTGGGAAGATACTTCGCTGCACAAATAGCGCAGCGCACGTCATATAGTCATGTTTTGTCGAAAGGCAGAACATGACTTTTTTGGTTTCTCTTTTCTTTTGACATCTTTCGCTGTTGCCATCCCTTATACTTAACTGCAGAAACAATATGAAAGAGACAGATTCTTTACATTAAAATAGGGCGCGGGACAGAAAGTTTTAAGATAGCAGAGGGGATGGGAAAATGGTTTTTTATGCGGATTTCTATTTTATCCTGAACTTCATCCTGAATTTGTTTCTTTTGATACTTACAGCAATGTTCCGACAGAAAAGATGCCGTCCGGCAAAACTGGCTGCCCTGGCGGCAGGCAACGCACTACTGTCCGTCTGGTTCATCTGGCTGTGCCGTGGCAGGGAAATACTCCGTCTGGCGGCCGCGGCGTTGCAGGTGGCGGAAATGACAGCCCTTGCATTTCCTCTGGAAGGGATACGGGAATGGAGAAAAAATGCTTCCGTCTTTCTGCTTCTTTCTCTTTTTTCCGGGGGAAGCATTACCGTTCTGCAGGGGGTGTTAAGCCGCCTGCAGATCGCGCGGGAACATACCTTTTGGAGCGTCACTGGTGCGGCAGCTGTAATTTTCATATTGCTTCTCGTGTTCCGAAGGGAACTGATACGACAGGGACAAAGCAGAAAAAACCGGCTGCAGGCGGTGATACTGCAGGGAGATAGAAGGGCTGCGGCTGCCGTGCTGTATGACACAGGCAACCAGCTGGTAAGCCCGTATACAGGAGAGAGCGTTGCCGTGATCTCAACGGAGCTTGCAGAAAAGCTCGCGCTGGAAACATCTCAGCGCCCGATCCTGATTCCATATCATTCCATTGGCGGGGACGGACTGTTAAAGGCATACCGCCTGCAGTACATGAAACTGGATAACGGGGTGGTCAAAAAAGATTTCCTTGCCGCAGTCTCTGACAGCCTGTGCAGACAAAAGGAAATACAGATGATCTTAAATATTACGTGGTCAAAGTAGGCAGAATGGAGGAAAGAAGATGCTTAAAGTATCAATGGCAAACAGATTTCAGTTGCGAATCATGCCAGAGATGAAAAATATTTTCTGGAATAACAGAAGCGGTGAAATCCACTATATTGGCGGTGCGGAAATCCTTCCTGCACCCTTTACGCTGGAAGAAGAAAAGGAGGTACTCGGCAAGCTGGGAGGAGAGCAGGATCAGGAGGCAAGGGGAAGGCTGATCGAGCACAATCTAAGGCTTGTAGTATATATTGCCAAGAAATTTGACAATACAGGCATAGGAGTCGAGGATTTGATCTCCATCGGGACGATTGGACTGATCAAGGCGATCAACACCTTTAATCCGCTGAAAAATATTAAACTTGCCACTTATGCGTCCCGCTGCATTGAAAATGAGATCTTGATGTATCTTCGCAGAAATAACAAAGTGCGGTACGAGGTTTCGATCGACGAGCCATTAAATGTGGACTGGGACGGGAATGAACTTCTGTTATCGGATATATTGGGAACGGATGAAAACGTCATTTCCAAGAATATAGAGGAGGAAGTAGACAAGAGGCTGTTACATATGGCGCTGGAAAAGTTAAACACCAGGGAGCGGAATATCATAGAGCTGCGCTTTGGCTTAAAAAGCCGCGATGGAAAGGAAAAAACGCAGAAGGAAGTAGCCGACATGATGGGGATTTCCCAGTCCTATATATCCAGACTGGAGAAAAAGATCATGAAGCGCCTGAAAAAAGAAATTTTAAAAATGGAACAGGTGTAGGCAGAAGAGAAAATCAAAAAACGGCACAAAACAAGCGTATATTTTTGCAAAAAAAGCAAATCCTACTTTATATCAAAGCTGTGGTAAAGGATGCATACTCCTAATCAAAGTCGCAGCGTGGAGGCTTAAAACATGGCAATGTATAAAGTAGAGATCTGCGGCGTCAATACAGCAAAGCTGCCGCTTCTTACGGACGAAGAAAAAAAAGAGCTGTTCGACAGGATACACAACGGAGATAAAGAGGCAAGGGAGGAGTTCATCAAAGGGAATCTGCGCCTTGTGTTAAGCATTATACAACGTTTTTCGGGATCCGGGGAAAACATCGATGACCTGTTTCAGATCGGCTGCATTGGCCTGATGAAATCCATTGACCATTTTGATGTTACGATGAATGTAAAATTCAGTACTTATGCCGTACCGATGATCGTGGGGGAGATCAGAAGGTATCTGCGCGACAACAACAGCATACGCGTGAGCCGCTCGATCCGGGATACGGCTTACAAGGCGATCTATGCAAAAGAAGCGATCATGAAAGAGACGGACAGGGAACCGACGATTGAAGAGATTGCCAAAAAAATCGATGCGACGCCAGAAAGCATTATTATCGCCCTGGACGCCATACAAAATCCAGTCTCACTGTATGAACCGGTTTATGGTGAGGGCGGGGATACGCTTCATATCATGGATCAGATCAGCGATAAAAAGAACCGCGAGGACTGCTGGATAGAGGAAATATCATTAAAAGCAGCGATAGAACGTCTCTCCAGCAGGGAGCACAAGATCATTGAGCTGCGCTACTTTGAGGGCAAGACGCAGATGGAGGTCGCAAAAGAAATCGACATCTCACAGGCACAGGTAAGCCGGTTAGAAAAAAAGGCGCTGCAGACAATGAAACATTATTTGGGATAATAGGTAATAAAATATAAAAAAAGCGGCGGGGCGGAAAAGACAAGGATCGCCGCGCTGCAGAAATGAAAAGGTGGCGTCTATGCGTCTGTGTGATTTGCGTGAAAAAGAGGTTATCAATATCTGCGACGGGGAAAAGCTCGGAAATGTCTGCGATATTGAATTTGATGTCCGGTCGGGGAAAATCTGTTCCCTGATCATCCCAGGTCCCTGTAAGATCTTTGGGATTCTCGGAAGGGATCACGAATACATTATCCCCTACCAAAATGTCCAGAGGATCGGGACAGATGTGATCTTAGTGGAAGTAGAGCTCGAAAAATGTATGCAAAAGTGCGACTGGAATTAACAGGAAACAGCCTAAAAAAATACCCTCT